>NZ_JACZHU010000026.1:0-10438 GCF_020278605.1 Wolbachia endosymbiont of Mansonella perstans
AAAATTAAACAACAGTACGCCAAGTACATTGAGTTTTTTTGTTGTTTAATCTGTATGGGCTGAAGATAAACAATAGCTTCAATGCTATGAATAAGGATGACGGAAAAGGTTATCAAGTGGTTTTTTCTCATATGCCAAAGCTGAGTTGATGTGCGAGAGGTCTAAGTTGTATGGCATAAGGTTACCTATACCAATTCTGTATGTAAATCTCTAACTAGAACTTCAGCACATTCTCTTTGAACGATTATACTGATCTTGGTTTCAGATGCTGTGATAGCAAGTATTTCTATCTTTTTCTCGCTCAAGACCTTGAGTATGCAGTGCATCACTTCAGCATTAGACATAACTCCAATACCAATTATTGAAATTCTAGCTATGTTATTGTTTATTATATAGCTCCTATTCAGTAGCTTTTTCATTAAACCAATATCAAATTCAGAAATTACGAGACTTGATCCATGTATCATATCAATTTTAATGTTTGTCCCTGCAATATCCCTTAAAATACGTAAGGTATCTGCAAGGTTAGCAAAAGTTACAAGGGCTTCATTAGTGCTATAAGTTATTCCAGTAATTGTGTATCTCTCTAGTACATCTTTTTTGTGCAGTACTATAGTTCCTTCCACCTCTTTAAAGGTGGACAGCACTTGTACTTTAACGTTATGTTTCATTGCAAGCTGTACTGAACGATTATGTAGTATTTTAGCACCAGATGACGACATCTCCAACATTTCATCGTAAGAGATAGATTTGAGCTTGCGTGCTTTTGGAACAATTTTTGGATCAGCTGTATATACTCCATCAATATCAGTGAAAATTTCGCAAAATTTGACGTTAAAAGCTACTGCTAAAGCAACTGCCGATATATCAGAGCCTCCTCTTCCAAAAGTAGTGATTCTATCACCATGTATACCCTGAAAGCCGGCAATGATCGCTACAGTATACCCTTCAGTAAAAGACCTTTTCAGATGATCAATCTCTATTGTTTTTATTTTAGACTCGGAGTAAAGATCGTCTGTTATAATCGGTAACTGCCAGGCAAGCCAAGATTTAGCGTTTATTCCAATAGATTGGAGAGTGATTGCTAGCATGCCGCAAGAAATCTGCTCTCCCGCTGAAAGTATAACGTCATATTCCGACAGCTCTCGTTTACAGCTTAAATTTGAGATTTGTCTAGCTTGAAAAGCCATTTGATCAGTAAATCCCGCAACGGCGGATACAACGACGATTACATTACAACCCCTCTCAACATCCTTTTTTATTAAACTTGCAACTCGGTTTAAGTCAGTTAATGAGCTCCCACCAAATTTTTTTATGATTATATTGTCCATAGCTACAATATAGCTTTCCTCCAGAAAAAAATATAGCGCTAGTTGATATAAACTTTAAAAGACTCAGTTATTTTCCATAGCAAAATCCCTAGCTAGGAATAACGAACCACAAATCAGTACGGTTTTGACATTCTGGATAGGAACTTTTAGTATGTGGTTTAATATGGCATCACCGATCGATTCACATTCAATAGCATTTATCCCTATATTATCCGCTCCCTTTTTGATTAGACCTGTATTTGTTGCTTTGGGCTCAGACTTAACACAAACCGCACATAATAACTTGATATATGATTTTAAGTGTTCCAAAAACTCTTCCACGTTTTTGTTACAAGTAACCCCAAAAATCATATGGATACCTTCAGCAAAATTATTTTTCACCCAATCAGCTAACACTCTAGCACCATCGTTATTGTGCGCACCATCTAAAAACAATTGCCAATCTTTCGGTAACAAAGAAATTAAACTGCCCTCTTTTATAAGCTCTAGTCGTGCAGGCCAGTAGGTACGTTGTAAACCTGAAGTGATATCCTCTTCTCCAATATCAAATCCATACCTTCCACTCAAAATGCTACATGCTGCAATAGCGTTTCCTGCATTAATTATTTGGTGATCACCCTTCAAAGAAGGCAAGGGAAATTCTATTGATTGAATAGCTGATTGGAAAATCATTCGAGCTGATGTCATTCCAGCGCCTGACGCTGGAATCCACTCATTTTTTTGCTGGATCCCATTGCTAGCTACTTGGATGACAGACAGTTGTTTACTGCAATTCCACTCAAAGCTACCTCTATATAAAGGAGATTTCTTATTGATTGCACACTGCTCTAGCATATTCATTATGGACTTTTCTTGTGGTGCTATTACGCAAGGAACATTATGCTTCATTATTCCAGCCTTCTCACCTGCTATAGCCTCTACAGTTGGACCAAGATATTCCATATGATCAAGTGCGATGGAAGTAATGATTGTTAAGATCGGATTATCTATAACATTTGTTGCGTCACGTCTTCCACCCACACCTACTTCGACTAAACTTACATCGGCTTCATGACGAGAGAAAGCTAAGAATGCTGCAATTGTTGCAGCTCCAAACAAAGTGATAGGCTGATCTGCAATTGCAGCGCGGCATTCTTCTAATAAACTATACAATTCATTATCGTCAATATTACTCCCTGCAACGACTATTCTCTCATTAAAATTAACTAAATGTGGAGAAGTGTATGCATGGACCTTATATCCTGCTGACTGCATTATGTACCTCATAAAAGATAGTGTTGAGCCTTTTCCATTAGTTCCAGCTATGTGAACTGCCGGAGGCATCTTTTTTTCGGGATTGCCTAACTTACTTAGAAAGCTTTTCATGCGTTCAAGAGAAAAGTCTTTTTGTCTTCTACCAAGTGGCTTAGGCCAGTGAGGCATGTATATCATAGATTGTTATTACATTTTAATTCATCTATAACACTCGCTATACCATACGTATCAATTTCTCCACTGAATTGGGAACGTTGATTAAGAGAAACACTTATTCCATTCATTACAACATCATTTATTAATAAAGAACTGTTACTTTTAGCAACTTTAAAGTCAATATTTGTAAATTCTTCGTCGCCGTAAGAAAATCTTGTATTAACCAAGCAAGTTCCATCATCACCTGTTTTTGAGCCTATTATAGTCATTTCGCTGTTATTCATGTACTTACACAAAATTTTGTGCACAAATGCATAAGATACATCTCAATATTCTTTCAAGAGACTTTCTCTTCCTTCTTGGGTAATCAAAGTCCAATGTTTTCCCATTACAAATCGGAATATTTCTTTGAGATTAACATTGTTTCGAATGATCCCCTGAAGTTTTCTATATACACATTCCAGATTTCTTTTCTTCTCTTTTGCATATATGCCATCCACTTGTTGCTTCATAGCATGCACAAAAGTTTTGTGATTTACACAACTGGTGTAAGCACCTAAAGAAATTATAACAAAAACAATAATGATTAAAACTTTAGCAATATTCATAAGATACATTTATTGACCGCCACACTTAAAATGCAAAGTTTAATAAAGGTTGAATAATAGTCAGTTTTATTGTTGACTGCAATATACATATAGACACAACTTGTGTAAACTAGCTATAATTATAAGGGTCTGTTCTATACGTTATGAGTTAAGTTAAATTTCCCGAGCGATAATTTCTAGTCAAGGGAATTGCCTCTATTAACTTCATTGAAATTAATACGTGATGCCCACTTTAACTTTAGGTCTCAGGAATCTACTAAGACTGACGGTAGATACGGATCCTATTCCAGTTGATTTAGATTTATGCTCTATTTACACAAAGAACAAGGTACTTTTTTTTGTTCATCCGATGAGATATTTCATGTTGTAATTGATGTTGAGAAGTATCCTGATTTCGTTCCTTGGTGCAAAGCCGTTCATATAAAAGAAAAAATCGATAGCCAAATGGTTGTGGATCTTCTAGCATCTTTTCATGGTATTAAAGGAAAGTATACATCAGAAGTAACCTTTCTTTCTCCAAGCAGAACAAATGAAGGTTGGATAAAAGCTGTATCATCAAATGGAATATTCAAACATTTATACAATGAATGGAAATTCACTCCTATAGGTGAAAATAAGACCATGGTGAAATTTTACATAGAATTTAAGTTTAAATCTAGCTCGCTTTCAACTCTATTAAACCCAGTGTACAAATATACACAAAGTAAAATAATTGCTGCATTCAAAGAAAGAGTTGAGAACCTTGCTAAGTAAAAGTTATCTTGACATTATTAATATAGATATGTAATTTTCTTAGTAATTTTAGTGTTTATATTGTAATGATTTTCAGAATATTGCTTTTACTAATTTTTATAAGTGTTAATTCTTATGCAGTTACTAAACAAGACTTATCCAACAGCCAGTACACTCGAAAAACTGGCGAAACAACAGCAGAAGAACTATTATCACTATTGCCCGATGACAAATCACTAGGAAATCCAAAAGCGCCAATTTTAATGATAGAATATGCTTCGCTCACTTGTTATCACTGTTCCCTTTTTCATAAGGAGGTTTTTCCTGCAATTAAAAAGAAATATATAGATACGGGTAAAATGTTATATATATTCCGTCATTTTCCTCTAGATTACAGAGGATTAAAAGCTGCAATGCTAAGCTATTGCTATGAAAAAGAAGAAGACTACTTTAATTTTAACAAAGCTGTTTTTAATTCAATAGACTCGTGGAACTATTCTGATTTAAGTGATTTAACTGTACTACAAAGAATTGCCGCACTAAGTAACTTAAAGCAGGACCTGTTTAACCAATACATCGATGAAAAGAAAAACAAGGAAGTGTTTGACAAAATTATAAACGATAAATCACTGGCAATAAATAAGCTTGGTATTATGGCTACTCCAATATTTTTTATCAAGCTTAGCAACGATAAATCACGTACAGAACATAATAAAATTAAACACGAGGGATATAAAACATTGGAATACTTCACTAATGTAATAGATAGGCTATATGAAAAAGCTATAGTGAAATGATACCACTGTAGCTTATCATAAAAAACTATGTTGAACTATCGTTTTTTACCACTGCTTGCTGTTTTTTACGCTCAAATTCTCTTTTTTTACTGTGCCAAGCATAATAATACATAGCAATTTTATTTTCTATTAATATTATCGTTCCATCATAAAACTGAACCATATCCATAACTTTTTTCTGGGCTTCATCAAAACGTTCCCTGTATTTCTCACGATAAGCTGGGTTATGTAACAGTGTAACCCCTTCATCTTTGTTAAATTTTTTGCTTAACGTTTCAACTTCACCAGCAATATTATAAGACATATAACCCCCTCTAATTGATTATGAAAATTATATTTTAACTAAAGAGAAACGCTCATGAGCAGTTCCTCAAATTCTAGTATGACAATCTATCGATTATTATACTAGTTAATTATAATATTATATATAATAATTTTTGTCACTTAAAATTTTACGCTGTAAAAAATAATAACCTAAGATAAACGTTTTACCATTTTTAAGCTAACATATATAAATTTTATATAAACTAAATCTTTTAATAGTAAGACATGGCACGCAACAACTCTAACATGAAATTATCATACATAAGAGATTTATTCGTAAAGAAATACAAAGAAATAGAAGGATACTGTATTTTTGAAGAAAAGAAACACATCCAAATTAGTGCTGAAGAAGGAAAGCTGCTCAGTTTATTTATAAAAATCCATAAAGTAAAAAGTATCGTTGAAATTGGTACATTATATGGGTATTCATCGATTTGTATGGCAAAAGCTCTACCTGAATGTGGCCATATATACACAATAGAGAACAATCCTAAGCACTTAAGTATAGCAAAAAAAAATTTTAGTGCTTTCAACCTGAGCAATAAAATTACTTTAATAGAAGGCAACGCATTGGAAAAACTGAATGAGTTGTCAGCAAAAGCACCGTTTGACATGACGTTCATTGATGCAGATAAAGGTGGCTATCCCAAATACTTAGATTGGGCAGAGCTTTATATTAAACAAGATGGACTCATTGTTGCAGATAACACTCTATTATTTAACACAGTGTTTCTAGAATCACCTCTAAAGGAAGTATCAGAAAAATCATGGCAGGCTATGAGAGAATTTAATCGTAGATTATCAGACGAAGAAAAATATTACTCTATATTAATTCCAACTGATGAAGGGATGACTGTAGCTTTAAAGTTAATATGAGTTAAAAATCAAAGTCGGCATAATGCCTAGGAGGAGTTAATCCAGAAACTCTTTCTAATAACATTTCACGAAAACAAGGCCTTGACTTAACAATAGAGTACCATTCTTTTAAAATTCTACTTTTTTCCCATGGAAAACTATTCACATAGTCCATTACAGAGATATGCGACGCTAAAGTAATGTCAGCCAAAGTGAACTTATCGGTTGCAAGCCAAACATTTTTGCTAATTAAGTGTTCAATGTATTCTATATGGCAAGACAGGTTATGCTGAGCTGCATGAAGAAACCTAGAGTCAGGAATGCGGTTAATTATTACTTTTTCGTTTATAATGTATTTAGTAACTTCGTTGTAAAACTTGTTATCAAACCAATTAACCAAAGCACGTATTTTAGACTTAATAACAATAGACAAATCGAGTAATTTGATATCGCTGCTGTAAGTTTCTTCTAGATACTCACAAATAGCAGTGCTGTCTGTTATAATAAAATTATTATCCATAAGTACTGGCACCTGTCCAGTTGGGTTAATCTCCATAAATTCATTCCTCTTCTCCCACGGATTCTCGTATACTAAATCACAACCTAACTTTTTCTCCTTGAGAAGAGCTCTAACCTTTCGTGAGAACGGACAAAGAGAGAAGTGATATAAAATCATAATCAATTTCTATATATAATTTATGTAACCCCAACTAATTATAGACTATTATAGGATACACCTTGCTAAATAAAAAAAACAGTATAATATCTTACAAGGTATGCAGGCAAAAACTCTGTAACTTGGTCAGGTCAGAGATGAAGCAGCCATATCAGAATCTTTTTGGGTTGCATACCTATTGAACTGTTTGTTTATCGTAAGTTATGAACATAGCATTAAAATATCGTCCTAGTAGCTTCAAAGATCTAATAGGTCAAGATATATTAGTACGTATATTAGAAAACGCTTTTACTCTCAACAAAATCCCACAATCCATACTGCTCTCTGGTAGTAGCGGAGTTGGTAAAACTACCACAGCAAGAATAATAGCTTTATGTTTGAATTGTTCCTTAGGACCAACTTTTGAACCTTGTGGATCATGTGAAAATTGTCTAGCAATAAAGAATTCAAGTCACCCGGATGTGATAGAGATTGACGCAGCAAGTCACACCAGCGTTGAAGATATCAAAGTAATCCTAGGAGACATTTGCTATTCACCTATAATCTCTAAATTCAAGGTTTACATTATAGATGAAGTACACATGTTATCCAGCAGTGCATTTAACGCATTGCTTAAAACTCTAGAAGAACCACCACCCAGTGTAAAGTTTGTCCTGGCGACTACAGAGATAAAAAAGATACCGATAACTATTATTGCACGTTGTCAAAGGTTTGATTTGCATAACATCCCTGCAGCCAAAATAGTGGAGCGGTTGAATGACATTGCACAAAAAGAAAACCATCTCATTGAAAGTGGGGCACCAGAATTAATTGCACACCACTGTAGCAATTCGATGCGTAACGCTTTATTTTTAATGAATCAAGCAGTGTTATATAGCAAAGATGGCGTAATATCCATCAAGAATGTAATAGAAATACTCGGTCTGGTGGATAAAGATATTATATTTAATCTACTGGAAGCAATATTAGATGGTGATTTAGAGAAAGCTCTGTCAGTATTCGACAAGGCAATAAAGACAGCAAACCCACTCAATGTCTTCGAAGGTCTATTGCAAACAATCCAATTAATATGCCGTTATTTGATTACAAAAGAAATTGATAGTTCAGTTATAGAATGTGAAAAGAACAGGATAAAAGACTTAAGTGCAAAGAAATCTTTAATATTTTTCTCGAGATTGTGGAAGATGTTACTCAAGGGAGCTCAGGATATAAAAACTTCAACATGTAACGATATTGCTGCTGAAATGGTGTTAATTAGCCTCTGTTATCTTTCTGATTTACCTTCTCCCGAGCAAATAGTCAAAAAAGTTCTTATGCAGAATACACAGCAAAGGAATATGCGTAACACAGAGAGCGCACAGCAAAAAAATTACGATTTTGATAAAATTCTGCAACTATTACAACAGAATAACCAAATTTATCTTTACAAACAGCTATGTAGTAACCTACAATTGGTAGATTGCAAACCTGGGTATTTAAAATTAAGGTCCGTATCTTGGTTGGACAACAGTTTTTGTAATGACTTGAAAAATTACTTAAATCAAGTGACTCAGCAAGAATGGGTCATCACAGTCGATGCAGGCTGTATGAGCAGGGAAGTAAGTAATTTTAATTATGCACCTGCAGTCAAGGGTATACTTGATACGTTTAAAGGTGCAAAGGTAGTTAATATAGAGAATAAGGAGTAGGTTGTGGATTTTAGTCAAATAATGAAGCAAGCACAAGAGATGCAAAAAAAGCTTGTGGAAGCTCAAGAGAAGTATATTGGAAAGGAATTTCAAGGTGTTTCCGGAGGTGGCAAAGTTTCTGTGTTAGTGGAAGTTGTAAAAATAGGTAGTTATAAAGCTAAGAAAGTAAGCATAGACTTAGAGCTTATGAGAAACGAGGAGAAAGATATAGTAGAAGATTTAGTAACAGCAGCGTTCAACGATGCCATTAAAAAGGCAGAGGAAGACATGGCAAATGCAACCTCTGATCTTGCAAGTATGATGGGGTTACCACCTGGGTTTAAACTTCCCTTTTAAAAATTCTCTGTATTGCTAATAGGTTTCTGTATCTTTGGTACTAGAATTGTTTTATATGATATACTTGAAATATCATGCAAAGACAAAAGAAATCGCAGTAGCGAAGGTGGTACACAGAAAGTAAAAAAATACCGAAAAATCAAAGGTAAAAAGTTATATAATTATCTTTTTATTAATAAAATTTTTACATTCCCCTTAAAAATTGGTTTAAATGTCAAATATTTTATGTTATTAAGTTAGTACTTGACTTAACTTTAGTTTTCACTTAAATTGCTAAAGTGGAATTTTAATTTTTTTAACGAGGGCAATTATGCATTATAAAAAGTTTTTTTCAGCAACTGCTTTAGTGACGTTGCTAAGTTTATCAAGCGCCGCTTTTTCAGATCCTGTTGGTCCAATAGCTGATGAAGAAACTAATTACTATATTCGTTTGCAGTACAACGGTGAACTTTTACCTTTTAAAACAGAGATTAAGGGTATTGAGTATAAAAAAGGTAATGAAGATCAAGATCCTTTAAAAGCATCTTTTATAGCTGGTGGTGGTGCGTTTGGTTACAAAATGGACGATATTAGAGTTGACATCGAAGGGCTCTATTCGCAGCTAAGCAAGAACGATATTAAAGATGCAACATTTACACCAGATGCTGCAGACAATTTAACAGCAATTTCAGGACTAGTTAACGTGTATTACGATGTAGCAATTGAAGATATGCCTATCACTCCATACGTTGGTGTTGGTCTTGGTACAGCATATCTCAGTAATCCCTCTAAAGCTGACGCAGTTAAGGATCAAAAAGGATTTGGTTTTGCTTATCAGGCAAAAGCTGGGATTAGTTATGACGTAACTCCAGAAATCAAACTCTTTGCTGGAGCTCGTTATTTCGGTTCTTATGGTGCTAAGTTTGATGCAACAACTAAGGATGATGGTAAAATAAAGGTTCTTTACAGCACTATTGGTGCAGAAGCTGGAGTGGCATTTAACTTCTAGTCTATCTTAGCAACTCTTCTTGTTGTCCCAGTTTTGTCATTCAAGTAACTGGTGCTGGGACCTAGAAAAAAGAAATGTGGATTCCAGTGTTTTTAAACACTGGAATGACATATGTAGGCCACTTTAATTTATGGGGTTATATACTAACAGTCAGTGCTAAGACATCTGAGGTCCTAGTTAGATGCAAAGATATATATACTTTTTTAAATTAAATCTTGAGTTTTTGTTAGAAAATCAATATATTATATGTATGGAGTTTTAATTTAAGTTGTTATGTTAATCCCAACAACAAGCTTATGTGTTAACAGTAGTACTAATCTCACGCAGTATATTGCTGAGGTGCGAAAATTTTCCATGCTTTCTCAAGAAGAAGAAGTACGATTAGCAAAAAATTGGCACCAATATAAAGATATTTCTTCCGCTCATAAGTTGATTACTAGTCATTTGAATTTGGTAGTGAAAATTGCAATGAAGTTCAAAAACTATGGGCTGCTGCTTATGGACCTGGTCATGGAAGGAAACATGGGTTTAATGCATGCAGTGAAAAAGTTTAATCCTAATTTAGGGTTTCGCTTTTCAACTTATGCGGTGTGGTGGATTGAAGCTTCAATAAAAGACTTTATATTGAAATCTTGGTCGTTTGTAAAAATAGGCACAACGCAAGCGCAAAGAAAGCTATTCTTTAGTTTGCGT
>NZ_JACZHU010000026.1:10448-11720 GCF_020278605.1 Wolbachia endosymbiont of Mansonella perstans
TTACGATATACAAATAGAGACACTTTAAGTAATGAGGAAATAAAAGCAATATCTAATGAACTTTCTGTATCTGAAGGAGATGTTATACAGATGAGTTACCGTTTAGCTTGTAAGGATCAGTCACTAAATAAGTGTATAAAGATAGGTGATGATTCTAAAAAGGAATTACAAGATATGATTCCAGGTAACTCGGTTAGTCAAGAAATAACTTACCAAAATTATGAAGAGAAAGAATTAAAAGAAACAATTCTAAACAATGCACTGACAAGTCTTAATGAGAGGTCAAGAGACATTTTTATCAGCAGATATTTGTCTGAAAATACTCAAACTTTAGATGAGCTTAGTAAAAAATATGGTGTTTCAAGAGAAAGAATAAGACAGCTAGCTGAGCAGGCAATGAGTAAGGTAAGACAACATATACAATCGGAGAGTTTAAAATTTGGCTTGCATACGTAGGTTTTTTGTACTTTTAACATTTTTTTCAGTAGGCGCTCTCGCATCGGTCAGTGATGTGCAGTTGAAAGAAAAATATAAGGATTGGCTTGTGTATACTGCATTAGAAGATGGAGAAAAAGTGTGCTACATCGTGTCTTACCCTAAGAAAAAAAGTGAGCATTATACAACTGATCGCAAGCCATATGTAATGGTCAGTTATGTCGATAAAAAAGCAGATGAGGTCAGTGTTACCTCTGGTTTTCAGTACGATAAGGAGCCTGTAGTTCTTAATGTCGATAAAAAAGTTAAGTATATATTGCCCATAATACAGGGAAGTCTCGCATGGGCAGAACGCACAAAAATAGATCAAGAACTAATTCTCAAGATGAAACAAGGATTATCAATGGTAGTCAATGGAAAAGCAAAAACAGCAACTGTTGATGACACTTATTCCCTACTTGGTTTTCAAAAGGCATATCAAAAAATGCACGATTTGTGCCGCACGAAATAAGCTGTTTTGCGTCTATTCTGCACTAGACCTCTTGCACTATGGTAAGAAATTTTAAGGAGCAATGCAGGATACTAGAAGTATTGTAATTTGATTACATAGTAAACTATGTCATCCAAGTAGCTGACACTGGTTTCTTATGACGATATCATCCAAATACCTCTCCTTCTCTTGTTATTCAAGTGACTTTTTTCGTTATCCCAGTACTTGATACTAGGATCTACCATATTAAACATCAAAATAGAAATTATTATTTTTTATCATGGCATTTAAGTAGAAGAATACTAGCAATTTTGTGCCCAACACCTTTATAGCTAATTAGAAGTTTG
>NZ_JACZHU010000027.1:0-11667 GCF_020278605.1 Wolbachia endosymbiont of Mansonella perstans
ACCTTCACTACTATAAGTCCTTATTTTACCTCTCTTGGATTATTATGGAAAGAGTTATAAAGATCCTATAGGTCAATTGTATGTTAAGACGGCGGTCAAGGTTGCTTTATTGTAACTACAACAAGCGGAGAAAATGTCGTAATTTTCAATCACAGAAGATTCGAACCAAGATAACAACAATACCAGCAGATAGTATTAAAGCTCTCAACGATTTTGTTAATATCATCAACGGTCGATTAACGCCTAGTATTATTTCTAGCAGCACCGTAGCTCCTACAACTATCACAAAGAAAGTTAAGACTCCTACGAAAACGTTAACCACTACAGTTACTTATACAACAAAAACTGACGCCGTGGAGACTACTCATCCTTCAACAGCAGAGTTAGCAACTCAAACAAGTACAGTGCCTACAACAGTGAACTCAACAATATCTGAAACAACCGTTACCTTAAAAGCTACCCAGTTATTACGGATACTGATGAAATAAGTACTGCAAAATCTTCTGAAACAGCAAAGCCAACAACAGCAGCTACCACATCACAAGCTACCACGGTTACTACAGAAGCTGGAACAAGTACTGCAAAAATCTTTTGCAACAGCGAAGTCAATAACTCCTGTCACTTCACAGGCAACAACAGTTAAACGAGTCACAACGCCAACTCATGAACCAATTACAAACTCAGAGGAAACTACATACATAGTATTTACTATATCAAGCAATAGAATAAAAGAGTTGACAACTTCCAAGTCTATTATAACTTTGCTTCTTCAACAAACTTCTTCTCCGCATCCAGTTCAACATGTTATAACGGGCCTTGAGGCAGGAATAATAGCAAGGTCTGTACTTGGAACAGTGGCATCATTATTGGAATTATAGGGTTCATAGTATATAAATATGTTAAGAAACATCGCCACTATAATGCTGCTCCTGTGTTAGAGCTATCTGATTTAGAGTCACATTCGAATAGCAGTAATGGAGAACTTTTTATCAGTAACAGCAGAACAAGCAGTACTAAAATAGTGTTAGGCAGCGTATCAGTGGAAAGTGGTAGCAGATCGAGCAGTCCATCACCCGAAGGTAGTATAAATTCAGGATCTAGAGGATCATCTTTGAATAACAATAATGTACTAGGACATTACCTCTAGCTGTTTTGCCTGATGTTTGATATGCGGACCATTGATTAGTAGGGAAATTATTTTACTTTTATGATTTTCGTGTTAAAGTTAGTCTTAGGTGAAATAAGTAGCTGCTGTTGTGTGATAAGCACAGCAGAGGAAAGTCCGGGCTCCAAGGAAAAATAGTGACGGGTAACGCCCGCCGGGGGTAACTCTAGTTATAGGGCTACAGAAAATTACCGCCTAAAGTATTCTAGGTAAGGGTGAAAAGGTGTGGTAAGAGCACACCATAACAATGGCAACATTGGTAGTCGAGTAACCAACACTAGGAGCAAGATTAAATAAGAGTAGACCTTATGTTTTTCCTCATATCTACTCGGGTAAATCGCGAGCAGTAAATGGTAACATTTACTCCAGATAAATAGCTACATAAACAGAACCCGGCTTATATTTCACCTAGACACTTACATAAATGTCAATTATGCCGTATTCAAATGTATAAGCACTTTATACATTGCCTTTTATTTGTTCTGCTTGATAGCCACCACTATTCTCACTTACATTGGCGTTAGAATATTCCTCTTCATCAACATACTCTTTCAGGACATATCCTCTGCCCCAAACGGTTTCTATATGGCTTTTTCCATCATTTGCACTTTCAAGTTTCTTACGCAACTTGCACATAAAGACATCAACTATTTTGTTATCTGAAGGTTCATCTAAGCCATTGTAGAGATGATTTAAAAACATTTCCTTTGTTAGTACTGTTCCTTTACGTAATGCTAGCAACTCTATCATAGAATATTCTTTATTAGTCAGATGAACCGTTTTACCTTTTACCTCAACAATCCTATGATCAAAATTGATATTTATATTACCAATTTTTATCACTGATTCAGGATGGCCTTTAGTACGACGTACTATTGCCTTTATCCGAGCAAGTAGCTCGCTTTTATGGAATGGTTTAGTTAAGTAATCATCAGCACCGTATCCAAGTCCTTTAGCTTTCTGGTTAACAGCTGATATACACGAAAGTATCAGGACAGGAACTTTAATTTTTGCACTTCTTAGTCTTAACAATATATCATATCCATCAATATCACCTGGCAAGTGTATATCTAGAATAACTAGGTCATAGTGATCTCCATTTGAGGAAACCATATTATTGTTGTAGTCTTGCGCAGAAGTCACAACATCACAAAAGTGCCCATCAGAAGTTAAAGCGTTAACCACAGTCTTTGCACTTACTTGATCATCTTCAATTAGTAATATACGCATATTTTACACCCCGTAAGTAATTTATAATTTTAGTAATATATATAACTAAGGAAAATAACAAATCAAACTTTTACTAACAAATGGTCGGAACTACTAGTAATAGATATATCATTCCAAAATTATATAAATAGATCTAAAACATAATAGATATACTATATATCATAAGAATAACATTATTTTTAGTAAATATTGAGTTAAAGCTATTATTACTAAAAGAGTATTTAGGTTAATAAATATTTAACTATTTTACATATCTGTGTTATATTTTTAATTTACTTACCCTACCATTCTAAAGTATAAGTAATACTTTTTAGGAACATTGTGTGACGATATCAATTTTAGGCGCTGGCGCGTGGGGTACAGCAATTGCAATTTCACTAAGTAATAAACAAGATGTGATTTTGTGGACCCGCAATAAAACTACTTTCGAATCAATCAATAGAACAAGAGAAAGTGACAAATTACTTGGTTGTAGAATCTCTGATAGCGTGTCAGTAAAATTAACTATTGAGGAAGCAGTTAATGCTTCAGCAATAATCCTCGCTGTTCCTGCCCAATCTCTAAGACAGGTATGTCAGCAATTACATGATTGTGGCTTAAAAAAAGATGTGGCAATAATCTTAGCTTGTAAGGGAATAGAAAGATCTACATCAAAACTACCTAGTGAAATAGTAAATGAAGTTTTACCTAACAATCAAGTTGCCATTT
Source organism: Wolbachia endosymbiont of Mansonella perstans (assembly GCF_020278605.1). Classification (NCBI taxonomy): domain Bacteria; kingdom Pseudomonadati; phylum Pseudomonadota; class Alphaproteobacteria; order Rickettsiales; family Anaplasmataceae; genus Wolbachia; species Wolbachia endosymbiont of Mansonella perstans. Next base: position 3,104 of record NZ_JACZHU010000027.1, read on the forward strand.
TTTCAGGTCCAAGTTTCGCCATAGAAGTTGCAAAAAAACTACCCTATTCAATGGTTCTTGCATGCCGAAACAGTGCATTAGGTTCAAAGCTAATATCAGAACTACAGCAGGAAAATATTAAACTATATTTTAGCAGGGATATCATAGAAGTACAGATTTGTGCAGCACTAAAGAACGTTTTTGCTATAGCATGTGGAATTATTTTAAGTAAAAAACTCGGATGCAACGCTCACGCAGCACTGATAACAAATAGTATTAATGAAGTAAAGACTTTATATCTAGCAAAAACAGGTAATGCTAATATAAACATAGAAACGCTACTTGGACCAGCATGTTTGGGTGATCTGGTTATGACATGCACTTCCTTGAACTCAAGAAATCTGTCCTTTGGGTTTAAAATAGGTAGCAGTGACGATAGCTTTGACGTTCAGCAGATTCTGTCAGAAGGTAAGTCAGTGACTGAAGGTTTTAGTACTGCTCAATCTGCATTTAATTTAGCAGAGAAGCTAAAGATAAAAATGCCTATATGTGAAGCGGTCTATAGATTGTTGTATGAAAGTGTATCTATAGAGGATACTATTTCTGCTCTTGTAAATTAAATTTTTAATTTAATGTACTGTGAAATTTTTATATAAATTGATATCAACATGGTGGCTATCTGGTACAATAAAAAAAATGCCAGGTACTGTAGGCAGTTTAGCTGCTTATCCAGTTGTTCCTATAATGCTAGGCAACAAAATTTTAGGTGCAGCAATCATCTTTGTCTTATTCTTAATCGGATTGTGGTCCACAAGTAATTATATAAAACATTATCAGACTTCACGTGATCCAAAAGCGGTAGTGATTGACGAAGTAGTTGGTCAATTGTTGACAATATTTCTAATTTCAACATTGCTAAACCAAGAAGTGAATTGTCCTTTATTACTGTTGTGCTTTTTTTCTTTTAGGTTTTTTGATATAATAAAAACGTGGCCTATAAATTTGATCGATAAAAATATCAAAGGTCCTTTAGGCGTTATGCTGGATGATATTATAGCTGCAGTTTTATCTTGTGTTCTCATAGGAGCCTTTTATTGTTCATTGTCTGTGTATGCGGGATAAGAAAGTTTATTATTCAAGCTTGGTTACTAAAAATCTGAAGGATTATATACTGTACACAGCAAACTTATCTCAGTGGGAAGTGCATGATAAATTTGATAATATCGCATTTACAATAAATGGCACTAGAGAATCATTATTCAATTTTGTGTTTTGCAAAGACCAATGTAATGAACTTTCTGTACAAAGAACTCTAGATTATCTTAGAGCAAGGAATATAGAAGCAACATGGGTAATGGATTCGTATACAAAGACAAAGGGCATTTTAGAAAAGTGTAATATAAAACACGTTAGCACACCAAAAAAAGCTTTACTTAACATGAAAAATTACCTCTTACCTGCTGATATTGTTCCAGATTTGAGGTTGAACGCTGTAAATAGTAGCAACCTCTTAGAACAGTTAGATTTATGTACTTCTAAGATTTTTTATCACAACGCTGGAATTGTCAGCACGTTTTTTCGTGGATTATCGAGTTATGATGATAAAGAATCCGGGTTAAGATTTTTTCTTGCAACACTAAACAACGAAATTGTTGGAACATGTGGCTTTTGCGTCCAGGACAACATAGCTGGTTTCTATAGCGATGGAGTTTTACCGACTCATAGAAACCGTGGAATAGGTACTCAAATGGTTTTAGAAAGAATCAAGATAATTCAGCAGCTTAGGTGCAAATATATAGTAGCGCATTGTATGAAACCTTCCGTCAACCTCTACAAAAGATTGGGCTTTCAGATATTAGGCAATCTTTACTTGTACACTTCTTCAGCGTAACTTATACATACCCTTGTTGAGCGGTTATAAATTTTTACGTCTGTTTTAAAAGTACTATGTTTTTTTTGTATGAAGTAGTTTTATTATTAATTTTAATATTGTTCTTTCTTTCTTATTCCAAATTGAAAGTGGATAATAAAATTAAGAGCCTGCAACATCAAAATATTATAATAAGTAACTTAATTGATACTGTGGATGAAGGGTTTTATATTTGGGATGCAAAAAAACGTATAGAAAAGTTTTCTCCTAACTTACTAATTTTACTTAATACTGTCTTTTACTCATTTAATGAGTTTGTCAACTTTTTTGAGCAATCGGAAAGCTTAATTAAAAATTTTACTGAGGCAAAAAAGGTAAATAAATCTTTTACCCTGGACTTGAAGTCAAGGGATGGTGAAGTTTACTGTATATGTTATGGCAGAAGCATAATAGACAACTCTAATAGCGTAATTGGTGTGCTGTTGTGGATAAGAAATATCTCAGACTGCAAGATAAAAGCTAACGAACTGGAGTTAGAAAATAGTAAGCTTAGACAAAAAGTAGAGAACTACAGGGGCATTTTCAACTCTCTGCCGTTTCCAATACTGAAATATAATGAAAATAAAAAAGTAAAGTTTTGCAACCTATTTTATGATAAATATATAAATAGCTCCCAGAGATTGGCTGTTACTGATAGTGCCCACAATGCCAAACCAGGAAAATATGTGATAACCTGCAAAAACGAACGCAAGGTTTTTGATTTTATTAGAATTCCAATACAAAATTTTGGTGGTGCGGTAATATATGGAAAAGATGTTAGCGATGCAGAGGAGTTGCGTGCTAGACTAGATAGTTATTTAGCTGCACAGAAAAATTTACTTGAGGAATTACCAATTGCCATTGCAATATACAGTAAGAATCAAAAACTGAAGTTTCATAATAATGCTTTTGTGAAAACCTTTCAACTTGATACAAAGTTTTTGGCATCCCATCCAACTTATCATGAAGTCATGCTTTACCTATTCGAATCTCAGAAGCTTTTGGAACAAAGAGATTTTCAAACTATTAGCAACCAAAGGCATGAATTATTCAAAAAATTATTTGGACCGCATAATGACACAATCCACCTTACAAATGGAAAAATGTTCAGGATATTAATAATACCCTATGCTTCAGAAGGTTTACTCTTTTCCTATGAGGAATGCAAAAGGTAGCCTCAAATTCCTTCTCTTCCTACCATAAGCTGCTTAATTTTCGCTATTGCTCTTGCTGGGTTAAGCCCTTTAGGGCAGGTTTTTGTGCAATTCATTATTGTATGACAACGATACAATTTAAACGGATCATTCAAGGCATCAAGTCTCTTATCTATCTTATTATCACGGCTATCAGCGATCCATCTGTAAGCCTGTAGCAGTATTGCTGGTCCTAAAAATTTATCACTGTTCCACCAATAGCTTGGGCAGCCAGTTGAACAACAAGCACACAATATACAATCAGAAAGGCCATCCAGTTTCTTTCTATCTTCAGGAGATTGTAAATACTCTTGATTTGGCAAGTCAGGTTTATCTGCTTGTAACCAAGGATTAATTGACTTGTATTGCTCATAAAATTGACTCAGGTCCGAAACTAGGTCTTTTATTACATACATATGAGGTAATGGATATATTTTTACGTTACCCTTTATATCGTCTATGGATTTAGTACATGCAAGAGTATTGGTTCCGTCAATATTCATAGCACAAGATCCGCATATTCCTTCTCTACAAGAACGTCTGAAAGTTAAGGTTGAATCTATTTCATCCTTTATTTTTATTAATGCATCAAGCACCATAGGGCCACAATTATCCATATCAATGAAAAATGTGTCTACTCTAGGATTTTTCTCATCATCAGCAGACCAACGGTAAATTTGAAATCTTCTGACATTTTTTACTCTAGCAGGAACAGGATAGACCTTGCCCTTTTCATTAATTTTAGAATTCTTCGGCAGAGAAAACTGGACCATATTGCTTACCTTTTATCGTCTATAGCTAAAAATTCTCTTGCTTTGTAGATAACATATTTTAGCATTCTCTACTATATTTTTTATAAAATTCCTTTAAATCGCGCTTATATTATAGCCAAGCGAAGCTAAAATTTTTCTTTCTAGGTTTTTCATTATAACTTCCTCATCCTCTTTTTGGTGATTATAGTCAAGTAAATGTAGCAATCCATGCACTAACATGTGTGCAACGTGAGCTAAGATAGATATATGGTGCTCATTTGACTCTTTTTGTATTGTATCTATTGAAATTGCTATATCTCCTAAATCGCACTTGTTAGATAATTGCTCGCACCGAAATGATAACACATTAGTTGGCTTATCCATTTTTCTAAACCTTAAGTTAAGTCGATGTAGTAAATCATCATCAGCAAGAGCTATCGATATACTTGGTTTATAGTGATCTATTTTTAATTCTTCTAGAGAAGCATTTATAATATCTAATACAAAGCTCTCTGGATCCCCTGTAATGCTGTGCCACCTCTTATCAAGAATATTTACTTCTAACATTCACTCATTCTTATTATCTCATTCCATTCGGCTTCTGAGATTGGAGAAACCGATAAGCGCGGTTGTTTTAACATGGCCATGTTTTTTAAAAGTGGGTTTCGTCTTATATCACTTAACGTTACTTGATTACTCAAAGGCTTGGAAAATTTCACGTCTACCAGTCCAAACTTGCAGTTGTTAACAAGGTAATATTCTTTTAAGACCTCAACTATCCCAAATACCGCTTTTTCTTTACCTGTATGATAAAAAAACGCAGAATCACCTAATTTCATAGCTCTCATATAGCTTTGAGCTTGATAGTTGTGTACACCATCCCACTTAACTAACTTCTCCTTTTCCATTTCTTGCCATGAATATTCACTTGGCTCTGACTTAAGCAGCCAAAATTGCATTATTTTTTTCTTCTTAAATAAGCCGGTATATCATAGATATTATTGCTCCACTTAACTTCTTCATTTACTTGTTCAGCTGGTTTTGCCCCTGGTACTGAAGTTTGGCTATAAGACCACTCAAACTTTTCTTTCTCTGAAGTCTCGCTTTGATTCACAGACGGAGTTTCTGACTTGTCATCACAAACAGTGCCACTATTAATACCAGTTGCAAGAATAGAAACTCTAACTTTTCCTTCCATCGCTTGATCAAAGGTAGCGCCGAATATTATATTTGCATTTTCATCCACTTCTTCGCGTACCCTATTTGCTGCAGCATCAACTTCAAATAGAGTCATATCTCCGCCACCTGTAATGTTAATCAATATTCCTTGCGCGCCTTTCATTGACACATTATCAAGCAATGGATTAGATATTGCAGCCTCTGCAGCACTAATTGCTCTATCTTCTCCCTCCGCTTCTCCAGTACCAATCATTGCTTTGCCCATTTCGCTCATCACTGTTTCTATATCAGCAAAATCAAGATTAATGAGCCCAGGCATGACCATTAAATCAGTTACTCCTCTGATACCAATATGTAGGACATTATCAGCAAGTTTAAATGCATCAGAAAATGTAGTTTTCTCATTGGCAATTCTAAACAAGTTTTGGTTTGGGATAACAATGAGAGTATCCACGTATTTTTGTAATTCCTCAAGTCCAAGCTCTGCAATGCGCATACGACGCACACCTTCAAAGCCAAATGGCTTGGTTACAACTCCAACAGTCAATATCTTTTTTTCTTTTAATGCTTTATCCTTAACTACGGCTTTTGCTTCTCTTGCTGCTTTTGCAATTACCGGCGCTGCACCTGTTCCAGTGCCACCACCCATTCCTGCCGTGATGAAAAGCATATGACTATCTTTTATATGCTCCATAATCTCATCAATTGATTCTTCCGCTGCACTTTTACCAACATCAGGCAAAGCACCAGCCCCAAGCCCCTTAGTTAAGTTAATACCTAGCTGAATTTTTTTATCACACAATGACTTCTCTAGCGCTTGAGCATCAGTATTTGCTACAACAAAATTTACTCCTTGCAAATTGGATTGGATCATGTTATTCACAGCGTTTCCGCCAGCACCACCCACTCCCACAACGGTAATCCTTGGGTGCAATATAGGTAATTCTGGCAGACTAAGGTCAATTGGCATTTAAATTTCCCAAATTTAGTGAATTCACTTGATAATAAGTTACTGCTTTTTTAACAATATGCAAACACTTTTCACTTCTGTAGACATAAACAGAAAATAAGATTTACTTATTCTTAACTTTATAAGTACCTTATATGCAATGATTACTAGATTTTTAGATAGCGTTATTGGACCAACTCAAGAAATAGAAAGCATTTATAAAAATGGATAGAAACCTATTCCTTTGCCTTGTTGAAACTACTTATGCTGTTGCTTGTGTTTGTACTTGCACCAACCCAAGCTTCACTGCAATGTTAGTTAAGACCTGCGATGGATCATTCTTATTAGCTGTCTTAATCTTTTTATTTTGTAGGTCAGGATTTCCTTGGTCATCTTTTTCACAAGCTTCTAACACAGCTTTCTTTACTTCATCAATTTGATTTGCTATAGTTCATGTATATAAGAGTACCTGTAATCGCCAATATTGCTGCAGTTAGCGGACCAGTAAAGACTGGATTAGCCACTGCAAGTGCATATAATCCCTTATTTCCTGCTATTATACCAGCGTAAGTTGATGCTGATGTTGTATTGACAAGACCTGGATAAGCTAGGCTTAAAAGATAAGCAGCTATAAGCGAAGCTGCTACAACTATACTAACAACTGCAGCTGTTTTATATGGATAGTGACATATGTATTGTCAATTTGCGTCAGCAATTCCTTTGGTTGTACTCCAAAACCCTTCTTCAGACTCGTGTATCTTTTTTTCCAAACTTCAAAAAAAAGGAATCCTTTTCACTAATAGACACTTTTTTTTCATTGTTTGACCTATTGTCATAACTTCACTCCTAAAACATAATGTGTTAAATTTTTATTTAAGAGTAATATAATAAGAAAAATCTTCTGTCAAAAAAAATTAATTTACTAATATGCTCTTATTCTGTAATTGGGAGCTTCAACAATATGTGCTCTTTTTACCTACTCACTTTTTGCAAGATCTCCAATGGTTCTTGCAACTCTTAATACGCGTGTATAACCTCGATTGGAAATATAGTTTTCTTTTAGCACGTGTTTTAGTAGATCTGACCCTTCTTGGTTCGGCTTAGTGAATTTATTCAATACTTCACCACTTACTTCTGAGTTACAACTAATACTTAATTTGCTGTAGCGCTCAGCCTGAATTCCCTTTGCTGCCATTGCTCTTTCTCTGATTCTGTCAGTACTCTCTCCCTCTGAGTAAATTTCAGGAGAAAGTATGCTAAAATTTGGTATTTCGATATATATCTATTCTATCAAGCAATGGTTCTGATATTTTATTCCTATAATCTGTACCACATCGTGGAACTTTGTTGCATGACCTATTCGCATTTCCTAAGTAACCACACCTGTAGGGGTTCATCGCAGCAATTAGTTGCAAATGCGCTGGGTAAGTAATGTGGGCGTTACCCCTTGCAATAGTAATTTTTCTGTCTTCAAGTGGTTGGTGTAGGGAATCAAGTACGAGTCTTGGAAACTCTGGCAATTCGTCAAGGAACAATACTCCATTATGAGCCATAGTGATTTCCCCAGGTTTACATTTTCCCCTCCTCCTATTATCGCTGGCATGGAGCATGAATGATGAAGTTCACGAAAGGGACTAGTTACCTTGAGTATCTAATTGCCAGCCTGTGTTATACTGGAAATAATATTCACATCAACTATCTCATGCTTAGTTAAATTAGGCGGCAGCCCTGTAAATCGTTTAGCAAGCATCGACTTTTCAGTACCGGAAGGTCCAACAAGGAGCATATTGTGTCTGTCTGCTGCTATAATTTCAGCTGCTCTTTCTTATTACAACTTGGCCTTTGATATCCTTCATATCTGGTACTGCTCTTTTTTCTTTCGGTTTATTAAAAATTACCGGCTCAATCGACTTCTCACCTTTGAAATATCTAATAATATCGGTCAATTTCTCTATAGCCAAAACCGAGACATTCTTTACACATGAAGCTTCTATTCCATTTTCCCTCGGACAATTATTCCTTTGTTTTTCTGTTTTGCATTGATTGTCGCTGGCAAAACCCCTAAAACTGAAATAACCCTGCTATCAAGGGCAGGTTCATCCATAATGATGTAAGGCTGAACTTTTTCAACTGGTATAGCGTTTATCACAACAAGCAGTCCAATAGCAATAGCTAAATCATAATGGCTGCCTTCTTTCAGCAAACCTGTAGGAGAAAGATTAATTGTGATTCTTTTAGGGGGAGCAGTAGATTAATTGAGTTTAGTGCTGCTCTAATACGTTCTCTGGATTCTGCAACAGTTTGATCCAGCAATCCAACGATATTAAAGGCAGGAACATCATTTGCCATGTGGATTTGGACATTAACATTCACTATATTAATTTCCTGAAGTACAATGGTATTTATATTTGCAATATAATATATTTTATAAAATTTTTAATAAAATATACTAAAGAGGTTATGAAGTAAAGGCTTTGAACTCCTTGATTTGGGCTGTTATCAGACTTTTTGCATAGTTTTTAGCAGCTTATATCACCTAATAGAAATGAAAAGAACTACTTGACAACTTTCGCCATTACCCTTATTATAGTACTGAAGCTATT
>NZ_JACZHU010000028.1:0-11313 GCF_020278605.1 Wolbachia endosymbiont of Mansonella perstans
ATGGTAGATCCTAGTATCAAGTACTGGAATGACAAAAAAAGTCACTTGGATGACAAGAGAAGAGGCTACTTAGTTGACACTCTCTTGGCAGAGATTGCTCACAACAGTTATGAAACAGCGGTGCTCCTTTAAGAAGCACCATTTAGCTAAAACTGTTTTTGAGGCTTTTAGTACCTTTGTGTTGTAGATACTTTAATAGAAAGCTAGTACACTCCTACGAAGTGGGGCATGCTTTTACTGTTCCTGGTGCTATTTTTGAAACAACCGCAGGAGCGCCAAAAAACACAGCAGTAAATGCACCGAGTGCAAAAAGCGCTGGCCATGGCATTCTACCAAATATAGCAAGTAAAGCCGCACCTATTATTACTATCGTAATCATTGGTCCGCCTAGACCTTGAGTATATTTTATTATATTGCATATTACTGTTGATGTTGCATCATCATCAGTATTAGCACTTGCATCAAGTGCAAAGGAGAGAATTAAAGCCACAAATAAAAGAAATTTTTTCATCATACCTCCAATAATTTCATATTTTATGCTACTTCGCTTTGATTAAATTTGAGTAAATGATGCTTAGCATCATTTACTCAATACCTTTCTACTTACAAACATATTTTCCTGATCCTGGAGTATCCTCTTGCAATATTTTCCAGAAATCGCATGTTGTGCACTTACTCGCTGTGTTTGACGCTATTTTTGAAACGACATCAGGAGCACTGAAGAACATAGAGGTAAATACCTAGTGCAAAGAGCGTTGGCTAGGGCATTCTCCCAAATATTGCGAACAGTGCTGCACCTAATTATCACTATTTTTATCACTAGTCCATCTAGGCTTTGAATATAGTTTATTATACTGCATATCACTGCTGATATTGCGTCTAGAGCATTAGCATCAAACGTAAATGAAAGGATAAAAACCATAAATAGAAGAAATTTTTTCGTTATGTCTCCAAAAATTTTTACTTTTTATGCTACTCAGCTTTGATTGAATTTAGGTAAATGATGCTAGAAGTATCACTCACCTAAAACTTGAGGCTTTTTAGTTCATCAGCTTTGCCAGAAGATTAGCGTTTTTCTACGGGGTGCATGCCTGTACTGTACCTGGTGCTATTGCTGTTACAATCTTTTGTGCACCAAAAAACACAGCAGTAAATGCTCCGAATGCGAAAAGAGCAGGCCAGAGCATTCTGCCAAATATTGCAAGCAAAGCTGCACCTATTATTACTACTGTGATTATCGGCCCACCTATGCTTTGGGTATATTTTACTATGCTGTATATCACTTCTTATGTTTCATCACCTCAAGTTTTACTCTGCTTAGCGGCGTTTGCATCAAGCACAAAAGAGAGGATTAAAGCTATAAATAGAAGAAATTTTTTCATTATGTCTCCAATAACCTTATTCCAGATTTTCCCTTGTATTTATTAAATTTAAGTAAAGGTGTTAGTAAATTTATCACACTATCAATCTAACTTCGGTACTATTTTATTTTTAGCCAAACCAATTGAGTCAAGCTGTAAAATCTGTTAAAGTTGATTTTACCAAAGGCACCCTTAGCTCAGTTGGACTAGAGCATTTGACTACGGATCAAAAGGTCGGGCGTTCAAATCGCTCAGGGTGCACGATGTTTTTAGTCTATGAGGAAAACAGAGGCCACACTTGAAATCGATACACGAAGTACCTATCTTTAAAGGTTAAATACTGAACTATTGTATATGAGCACAAAAGACTACTATGAACTGCTGGAAGTAGGCAAAAATGCTAGTGTTGATGAGATAAAAAAAGCATATAAGAAATTAGCGTTAAAGTATCATCCAGATAGAAATCCTGGTAATAAAAAAGCAGAGGAAAAATTTAAGGAAATAACAGCTGCGTATGAAGTTCTGTCTGACCCTCAGAAAAAGGCAAGTTATGATCGTTACACACATGGAGATGGTGATTTTGGCGGATTTGATTTTAGCCAAGCTACAGGAGACTTTAGTGACATATTCAACGACTTTTTTGGCGGAGGATTTGGAGGATCAAGTAGATCAAAAGCAAAGAGAAGCACAGTAGGAGTGCCTGGGTCGGACTTGCGTTATGATCTTGAAATTACCCTAGAAGACGCATTTAAAGGAATACGAGTGCCTATACATTATGCTACAAATGTAAAATGTGACACGTGTCAAGGTACAGGTAGCGAAGGAATGATCAAACCAGTTCAGTGTCACATGTGTCAAGGAAGCGGTAGGATCAGGACCCAACAGGGCTTTTTTACAATCGAGAGAACATGTACCACATGCTTTGGGGAAGGGGAAATCATACAGAATAAATGCAAAAAATGTGGTGGAAATGGACGCAGAAGAGATGAAGTAAATATATTAGTTTCAATTCCAAAAGGCATAGAGAAAGACGCTAAGGTAAGGCTAAGTGGTAAAGGAGAAGCTGGAGTAAGAGGTGGAAAAAGCGGAGATTTGTATGTATATGTTAAAATCGCTCCACACAAGATTTTTACTCGAGATAAAGCAGATTTGCATTGTAAAGTGCCTATAAGAATGACGTTAGCAGTGCTTGGTGGTGAAATCGATATTCAGTCAATTGATGGGGCTAAAATAAAAGTAAAGGTTCCTGAAGGCATTCAAACTGGTACCAAACTACGCTGTAGAGAAAAGGGTATGCCATATATGAACTCAAATGTACGTGGTGATTTGTACGTGCAGGTAATAGTTGAGACTTTAAATCCAAAGAACTTAACTGAAAAACAAATTGAGCTGTTGAAAGCGCTTGAAGAAGAAAATGCAAACATGCAACGGAAATCTGAAGGGCTCTTTAGTAAGGTAAAAAAAAAATAGGAAGTTTGCTCAATAATATCAAAGGTAGTTAATTATTTTCTAGTTCCACCCATTATCTCTTGCTGCTTGACACCTTCTCAATCTTCATGCTAGCTTTACTAAAAGTAAAGTATTTTAGATATAATTACAATGTCTAAATTTAAGGTATAGGGATGAATTCTACAATTAGGAAAGTTTTTAGTGTTTTCCTTACAATATTATTTATTTCCTTTTCTCAATATGAGCAGTGCTGCTGATAGTGTTGATGCAAACTACCAAAGTAATATGCAATGCTATTAAACACGTTTGGAGAATAGGTGTACCTCTTATGACTATAGTAATAATAGGTGCGGCTTTGCTTGCGATATTCGGTAGAATGTCATGGTCTGCTCTTTTTGCACTCGGTATATTTTGCGCTGTGTTTTTTGGTGCAAAAGCTATTGTGACAAAAGTAATCGGTAGTGTAGGTGGTACTGGAAGTGCTTCCATCATGGATAGATGTGGAGCGGAAGAAAAGAAATAAATTCTTTTTCTAATAAATTGCTTCATTGATAATAAAAAAATACTTCCCTTTCTCTGAGAAATCTGTTATATTCAGTTTAATTACTGATTTTCATTGTTTCTAGAATATTTTTCCCTTGATAGCTATTTTATGATGAATTTGTCAGTAAATTTTTTGGTTGTTACGTAGCAAAGCCTGCTGGAATTAAATTTTTAGGCTGGATTTTGTGGCTAAGTATATATAAGTAATTTGATATGAAAAGGACCCAATACAATAACTTAGTTTCATCTTATGCTAGAGCGCTGTTTTATATCTCAGAAGATAAACTAGGTACTACAAGAAAAGAAGTAGAATTTTTGTTGGCTTCTTTTAAAAATCAACGTGATATTTTTATATACCTATCTCATCCTATGATTTCTCTTGCACGAAAAAAAGAAGCGATACTCTCTATAAATGAAAACTTAACTGAGAACTTAGTAAAATTTATTATGGTTATATCTGCGAACAGGCGCTCTGATTTATTAATCCTGATATTAGAAAAATTCTTAAGTCTTGTGAGAGAAAATGAAAATGAATTGGAAGTTATTATAAAGTCAGCAGAGGCTTTGAAAGAACCAGATATAAAAATAATTGCTGAATCTCTAAGCTTTCTTGGTAAAATAACAAAGATAAGTAACGTGGTTGACGCTTCTATACTCGGTGGTTTTGTGGTGAAGTATGGTTTTAATTTGGTTGATGCTTCGCTGAAAAGTTACTTAGATAGATTGGTTGATTTGAGTAAAACGGAAATATTGAAAATAAGGAATTGTATATGAAAAACGGTATAAATGCTTCTGAGATAGTAAACATAATAAAAGAAAAAGTTGAGGCGTTTGATAATCCTGTAAAGCGAGAAAATATAGGTGAAGTGATTTCGGTAACTGATGGTATTGCATTGGTTTACGGACTTGAAAAAGCAAAATTTGGTGAAAAGGTATTCTTTGCAAATGGTGTAGAAGGAATAATTTTTGATTTAGATCACGATATAGCTGGAATAGTGGTGCTTGGTAATGATCGTGATGTCAAAGAGGGAGATATTGTAAAATGCAGTGGTAACGTTGTGCAGGTTCATGTAGGGCATGAATTATTGGGAAGAGTCGTAAATGCATTAGGTTACCCTATAGACAATGGCGGGGAGATTAGAGCCAAAAGCAAAATGGACATGGAGTCTAAGGCACCAGGCATTATTGATCGTAAATCTGTGCATGAACCTCTGCAGACCGGAATTAAGATTATAGACTTACTAATTCCAATAGGTAGAGGACAGCGCGAGTTGATTATTGGCGATAGGCAAACCGGTAAAACTACTATTGTGCTTGATACCATCATTAATCAGAAGAAAATTAATGATGAAGTGGACGAAAACCAAAAAGTTTACTGTGTTTATGTTGCTATTGGGCAAAAGATTTCAACAGTGGCAAAAGTGGTAAATAAGCTGAAAGAAAGTGGGGCACTGGAATATACAACTGTAGTTGTGGCTAGTGCATCTGACTGTGCACCTATGCAATTTTTAGCACCCTATGCCGGTTGCACCATAGGAGAGTTTTTCCGTGATAATGGAATGCATTGTTTGGTAGTGTATGATGATTTATCTAAGCACGCTGTGGCATATAGGCAGATGTCTTTATTATTGAGGCGCCCTCCTGGCCGTGAAGCTTATCCTGGAGATATATTCTATGTACATTCCCGTTTGCTTGAAAGAGCTGCCAAAATGTCTGATGAAAAAGGGCAGGGGTCTCTAACTGCTTTGCCAATTATCGAAACTCAAGCTGGTGATGTATCTGCATATGTTCCAACTAACGTAATTTCGATCACCGATGGACAAATCTTCCTAGAGTCTGAACTATTTCATAAAGGATTTCGCCCTGCAGTAAATATAGGTTTATCAGTTTCACGGGTTGGTTCTGCTGCACAATTGAAACCTGTGAAAAAAGTTGCTGGTTCTATAAAGCTAAGTTTGGCTCAATATAGAGAGTTAGAAGATTTCGCAAAATTTGGTTCTGATCTCGATGCTAGTGTTCAACTATCCTTAAACAAGGGTAAATATCTTGTTGAGTTATTAAAGCAAAGACAGCATTCACCTATGCCAATAGAAGAGCAAGTGGTGCTGATGTATGTCTTTTCTAATCTATATGATCAGTTAAGCAAGATACAAATAAGCGATGTCAATAAGTTTGAATATGATCTTATCAATTATTTTCATGCTGTGCACCCTGGAGTTTTAAAAAAGTTGTCAAGCAACATGAATGATGATATAAAAGACGATATTTTCAATATTGTGAGTAATTTTGTTACTCAATTTAATTACGTTTAGGTGGTAGTTATGGCTTCATCAATTGTTAATAAGTTTCCTATGACAAGGGAAGGTTTTGAACATATGCAAGCCGAGCTTGAGAAATTAAGGGAAGAAAAGCCTTCCATTATACAAGCTATTTCTGATGCACGTGATCAAGGTGATTTATCTGAAAATGCAGAGTATCATGCTGCACGAGAAAGGTTAGGTTTTATTGAAGGACGTATAATGGAGTTAGAAAACAAGATTTCACATGCAGAAGTAATAGAAGTGAAAAGCTTGTCTGGCGATTCAGTAATGTTCGGCACAACCGTAACATTAAGCATGCTTAGTAATGATGGTAGTGAAGCAGAATATATTTATAAAATTGTAGGTGAGTATGAAGCTGATGTTTCAAAACAGCTGATATCTACTAGTTCACCTTTAGGTAGTGCTTTAATTGGTAAAAAAGTTGGCGAATATGTGGAAGTGGTAGTGCCAAGCGGAGAGAAGTTGTACAAAGTAGTTAAGATTGAATTTAAATAAATATGGTACAGACCACTTATGCATCAATGAGTCTATCTAGCATTTCTCCTGTGGAAGATGTGTTAGAGGATGCCCGTTCTGGCAAGTTATTTATTTTAGTTGATGATGAGGATAGAGAAGATGAAGGTGATCTAATTGTCTTAGCTGAAAAACTAGAGCCAAAACATGTAGCTTTTATGGTTAGGTATGGTACTGGCATTGTATTTTTAGCTATGGCAAGACCTCATATGAGTAGGCTAGGCCTTGAGTTTATGAGGAAAAGCAATGTAGATGGAAAGCTTATTCCTCATACTGCATTTACTACATCGATTGATGCACGTTATGGTATTACAACAGGTGTTTCTGCTCATGATAGAACGCACACAATACTTACCGCTATTGATGAAAAGAGCACTAAAGACGATATTATTACTCCCGGTCATGTTTTTCCTATTATTGCAAACGATGGTGGGGTCTTGGTGCGCAATGGTCATACTGAAGCAAGTGTTGAAATAGCAAAGTTAGTTGGCCTTAATCACGCAGCTGTAGGGTGTGAATTGGTGAACGATGATGGCTCTATGATGCGCTTACCTCAGTTGCTTAGATTTGCTGAACAACATAAGATTAAGTTAACTACCATCGATAAACTTGTTAACTACATTAAAAAGTTAAGCTAGCGTTTATAAATTTGTATAACTTAAGTGTTAAAATGTAAAGTTCCTAAAGATTATACAAATACGGAATTTTCATGTTTAAAATTGCTAAGTTTTTTATCTTATTGCTCTTTTTTATATATTGCAGTAGCGCTGACCCTGTTAACGTTATTAGAGATAGTGAGGTGGAGGTAGTAGTAAAAGAACTAGCACAACCATTATTTTCTGCTGCAGGCATTGATAGTGATCGAATAAAGGTTTTCATAATTAATGATAACTCTATTAATGCTTTCGTAATTGATAATAATAGCATTTTTATTCACTTGGGACTTTTGCAACATTCGACTGAGCCTTACATTTTGCTTGGCATATTAGCACATGAGATTGCTCACATATCTGCTGGTCATATATTGCAGATGAGTGGTGCTGTAGGCTATTTTCAATCGATAGCAATGATCAGTTATGTGGTAGGATTGGTTTCTACTATTATTATTAATCCCCAGGTTGCTAGTGCAATTTTGCTAAGCGGCATAGCATTTAGCTCAAGACTGTTTTTTAACTATTCCCAAGAGCAAGAAAGTGTAGCAGATAGTTATGCTTTAAGGTACCTTGATGAATCTGGCTATGATAATTCAGGTATGAAAGAGATTTTTAACTACTTTAAAAGTATTGAACATAAAAATACTGAAAAGTACTTCCGCACTCATCCACTTAATGATAAGCGCATATTTGCCGTGCAAAATTATAAGGTTAGAAACAATGTGAAACCAATTCTTGCAGATAAGTTACTAAGGTTTAAGCGTATGATTGTAAAGCTAGACTCCTTATTTTCTCCCATTCATGTGTTATCCAATAAATATGAAGGTAGTTCTGAGTACGTAAATGCTATAATCCATTATAGACAAGGAAAGATAGAAGAGGCTATTGCTATAGTTGATTCATTAGTTCAAAAGTCACGTAATGACCCATACTTATATGAATTAAAAGCAGAAATGCTGTACAAGGCAGGGAATTTAGGTAAAGCAATAAAAATGTATGAAGAATCGCTCAGGTATTTATCTGAGAAAGACAGTTATTTGGTGAAACTTGCATTATCCCATACTTTATTGTTGCACGGTGATGTAAAGAAAGCAATTTTTTACCTGGAACAGACCGCAAATATAGAACCAAATAATGCCTTCGTCTGGAAATACTTAAGTATTGCATATAAACGTAATGCCGATGCGGCAATGTATTATTTTGCTTTAACAAAAAAGGCTTGTATTGAAGGTAACTTAAGACAATTTATGAAATACGCTGAGTTAGCTGTTAAAACTTTACCAAAAGACAGCCCTTACTTATTGCAAATTGAAGACATGAAACGATTTAATGGATAACAAAAAGCTTTAGTATACCATCACTTTTAAGGGCCATTCTGTCCACACTGGTCCAACATTTTTTTGACTTCATCGTTTACATTGGGTATAACTTTCATTATGATCGTCTTAGCGCCAAAAAATACACCACAAAATATACCTAAAGCAAAGAGAGCTGGCCAAGGCATTCTGCCAAATATTGCAAGCAAGGATGCACCTATTATTACTACTGTCATGAGTGGACCACCTATCCCCCAAACATAACCAATAATATTACATATTACTTGGGCAGTTGTGTCATTGATACCAGCACTACCAATGCTGGAGGCATCTGAATCACCTGATAAGAACAACACCAAACATAAGACATTAAAAAATTTTTTTATTGTAGAGCTCATTTTTTTGCCTCTAAATAATAAACTAGTGTAATAAAAACAATTTTATTATACATATTTATTTTAAAGTAAAATTTATGGTTTGTCCATAAATTAAGGTATCACTACATAAATAAACCGCCATTAATGTTCAACACATGCCCTGTTATATATTTTGCTTCATCACTTGCTAAAAACAGAACTCCGGCTGCTACTTCTTCTCCCGTCCCCATTTTTTTCATTGGAATGTTATCTAGTATTTTTTTCTTCTGTTCTTCAGTTAAAACTTCAGTCATTTTAGTATCTATAAACCCAGGAGCAATACAATTTACTGTTATATTACGGCTTGCAACTTCTTCTGCTATGGATTTACTCATGGCTATTATTCCAGCTTTTGATGCTGCATAATTTACCTGCCCAGCATTCCCTGTTAACCCTACTATTGAAGAAATATTTATAATCCTTCCCCAATTATTCTTAATTAGTTTCCTGCATGCTTCTCTATTTAGTTTAAACGTAGAACTCAAGTTGATATCAATCACTTTTTGCCATGCTTCATCTGTCATTCTCAGCAATAAACTATCTTGTGTAATGCCTGCATTACATACGAGTCCATCGAAACCTTCCATCAACTCATTTGCCCTATTTATCAGCTGGTGTACTTCTTCAGCATTTAATAAGTTGCAAGGAAGTATATAAATATTTTTTTCATATAGCTTAGCAACTTCTTCTAGGGCTTCTTTTTTTGTACCAGAAATACATAGAATTGCTCCAGCTTTATGCATAGTTTTTACAATTGCCCGCCCTATTCCACCTGATGCACCAGTAATCAGGAATTTTCTGCCTTTTAATCGAAACATAATAACGTCGTTTTATCTGATTACTAACAGAGCATTGTCTAGTTGGCAATGGATTTTTTGCATGATACAAGCGGCTTAGATCTATGACAGCTAAGTCAGATTAAGATATGCAAGAATTGTTACTAAATAATTTATTCTGGCATTTTGCAGTCCAAATGAAGTGCATAAGTCATGGATTCTTTGTTTGTGTATGTTATCTTAACATTAACGTCAGTTCACAGTAATATATGATAAGCAAGTTAAAAAGACTCAGCTCTGGATTCTCTTTGACAGGTCCACTTGGCCATAGTGATAATATAAACATGCAAGGAACGAAAAATAAAAAGAAGAAGTACCCAAAATTTTTGGATAAAACGTTCGCATTAATTGATGCGGTGGTAAGTTTTATTTTAAAACGCGAGGGTAATAACGTAAATGAGGTTCTGAGAGTAACATGGGGACCACTGTTTTTTGGTTTGATAGTGATACTCATTTTTTTTGGAATAGGTGGTATCTGGTCAGCTATAGCTCCAATTGATGGGGCAGTGCATGCAAGTGGAGAAGTTGTTGTATCTTCAAACAGGAAAATAGTTCAACATCTGGGTGGAGGAATAATAAGTAAAATTTTGGTCAAAGAGGGCCAAGCAGTTAAAAAAGATGAGCCTTTAGTTTTATTAAGTGATGTTAACGAGAAGGCGAATTTGAGTATAATAAAAGAAAAACTCTTATCACTTTTGGCAACTGAAGCAAGACTTATTGTTACTATGGAAGGCTTAGACACAATTGAATTTCCCGATGAAGTCAAAGAATTGTCTGATGGCAATCTTACAAACAAAGTGATGAAAAATCAGATAAGATTATTTGATTCTCAGAACAAAAGTATATTGGGAAAAACTGACATACTGCAACAGCGTATAAGACAGTTACATGATGAGCTAGTAGGACTGAATTCTCAACTGGATGCAGCTCTCAAGCAATATGACTTAATAGCTGAGGAGTTAGAAACAAAAAGGCAACTTCTTAGCGGTGGTCACATAGGTAAGTCACACATTTTGGCTTTAGAAAAGCAGTTTGCTGAAATTGAAGGTAGAGTTGGTCATTACCGTGCTGCAATATCTCAAGTGCAACAAAAAATTGGAGAAAAAGAGTTAGAGATCATAAATGTGAAGAATGATGCTCAGGAGAGAGCAAACATTGAGCTTAAGGAAGTTACTACGTCTATTGCTGACTTGAGAGAAAGGTTGATGGTTGCAGAAGATGCGTTAGCACGCACAGTTATTAGATCGCCTCAAAACGGAATAATTACGGATATACGGTACCATACGGAAGGTGGTGTTATACAGCCTGGTGTGCCGATTATGAGCGTAGTGCCATCTAATGATGATTTAATAATAGATGCTAAAATTCAGACTAGAAATATAGAGGAGATACTGTCAGCACAAAAAAAAGGTAGCAATATAGTCTCTATTGACGGATTGGAAGGGCTAAAGGTGAAAGTAAGGCTGAGTGCTTATAGCGCACGTCGTTTAAGTTTAATTAACGGTATAGTAAACCATATTTCTCCTGATGTCCTTGACGATCCAAGGTTAGGACGTTATTATTTAATACGTGTGGTGATACCAAAGTCAGAGCTTGCTCAGTTCAAAAATGTATATCTACATCCTGGTATGCCAGCAGAAGTGTATATAGTTACCCAATCCCGTACTCTTTTGTCATTCTTATTTACACCTATAATTGCAACAGTTGATAGGTCTTTTATAGAAAGGTAGCTCACTTGTTAAAGTGAATAGAAGCAAAAAACTACTTGACGAGTTCTTTCAACTCCCTTAATCATGATAATGAAGCTATTTGTTTAAGTTTCCAATCTGTGTAGGTTAAAATGACAAAAAAGCTTGTATTTGGCATACTATGTGCACTACATATCTTTATAGGACTTCGGGTTTT
>NZ_JACZHU010000029.1:0-11126 GCF_020278605.1 Wolbachia endosymbiont of Mansonella perstans
AGTGATGCCGAGCGAAAGTTGTGATAATATAGCGCATATTCCTAAATTGATTAATGCTAAGTAGAGAATTTTCAGCAACCTTTTTGATGGTCTGAGGGTCAAAAAATAAACTATAGTTGTAGCTATTGCAATACTAGTTAATCCAAGAAATTGAACTAATATATCAGCTAAATATGAGCCTACTATCCCACCTAAATTCGTCACTTCTTCATCTGTAGCTGTGTTTAAGGATGGATCTTTATAGTTGTAGCTAAAAACTGATATATATATATATATCAGGAGCGATATGTATATTGCTGATTTCAGATGTTTTTTTAGCATCTACTTAAAAGTAGTAATTTATCGTATATTTTACAGAGTGAATTGCTATTAGCAATATCATCACAGATAGATCTAATCCGTTGAATGGTCGTATATACTTTCTGATAACCTTTAGTGGTGGATGGACAAGTCGGTTCAAAGTGTGCATTATGTTGCTCACAACTTCGTTATACATATTTACTATATTAAGCTTAATCAGCCAATTTAAAGCAACCCAACACATTAGAATGAAGCTATAAAGATCAAACAACATGTTGAATAAATATATTATTAGATGCATGCACGTTTATTACATGAAAATTATATATAAAGATAGATATTTAGGAATTCTAAATCAATTTCTTTAAGTAATGCTTCCTCTATGCTTATTACTTGATTAGACCAGTTTTTTTCTCTCTCGTATGTCAGGAAGCTAGGTTCGCAACTACTGATCACGCAGTTGGTCTATGGATATAACGCTACCATTTAGTGGGTTTTCAGTACGTTTTTCACTGTTATATTCTTTGTCAGAATCGATACTGATCTTGTCAAATATTAAAACATCCCCTGAAACTTTATCATGAAATTCACTAATAGCAAAAAATGGCACGGTAATTTGCTCTTGTTTTCCGTGAAAACTCAAACTTACGCTAAATTTATCCTCAAAGATTTTTAAATCATAGAATTGATGTTGTAATACAATAAGTACTTGAGTAGGGTATGACTTTCTTAAGTAATCTGGTACGATAACACCTTTAAAATGAGTGAAGAGTAATATTTCTAAATGAGGAGTGAAATTATTGCCCGATATGATACCTAAAGCTTTTTTAATGACTTGAAACTTGGCGAAATTAAGCGATCTCTTATAATCTATTTTTTCCATACAAGTTTTGCACATGTAAATTCTGGGGGAACTTCTGTTACCCGGCGTTCCCTAAGCCGTGCTTGTAGCAATGAAGTATAGTGCTAAACTAAGCAGCTAATACTACATTGCTGTTAGCAGCAAAGTTATCGTTTGCATTTAAATTACGAACTCTTAACGGTGGTGTCTAACCGAGCAAAGTTACCATCTTTACTATGCATGTCGATCCTTATTCGCCCCCATATAAATTAAAAACATGGTGGAGGCGCCGAGTACTGCCCTCGGGTCCAATACACTTATTATAAGGTAATTTTATTGCCATAGTGTATAAAATACACATAGTCATTATATAATAATATTAAGTAAATGTCAAGATATTTAACTTTAAGTTAATTGGTAGCTAACAACAATTCCCACTATACAGAAAAGTGAATAGACAACAGTGGAAAGAATTATAACGTCATCCACAAAAACCAAAAAACTACTTGACAGCCTGCGCCAGCCCTCTACAATGGGGTTATGGGTGTTTTAAGCCTAAAATTTATCTTTAGTCTTGTACTAAATAACAAAAGCACAGCATAAGACAAGGCTTGTTATGTTTTATTTTTGCAGCATGGGTGCTGCATGTCTTTATAAATTTTTGTCTACATTAGCTGAGCCTCGCTTATTAAGCGGTGTAAGAGAGAACCGGACGCCAAATTTTTGAGAGAACAGTAAACAACTCGCGTTTCGGGGTTTCTTTTGTTTTTTAATTAGTTAAAAAATTTAACTAACTTCGTTTTTTTTCACAAAAAAACTGCTTGACAAACTTCAACATCTCTCTTAGGAATAAAGCTATAGGTATTTACAATCCCAAGGTCAGCTATTTGTCAAGTGTATAAGGCATTAACACCAAGTTCTAAAATAGATATTGACTAGTTTTTTTCGTCTTTTTTCTTGTTTGGTAAATTCCTTAAGCCAAATGAAACTGGGAAGTGTTTGACTCTGGCTTACTATATAACCTTACTCATCAAGATGCTATGTTTGCCTTTTATTGCCAATTCACTATACTTATTCGGTAAGATCTAGTTTGATTAAATGTATAAAATATTAGTAAGGAATAACCATAAACCTTTAGTTGGGAAAATTAAAGTTAATGGTTCAAAGAATGCTATTTTACCAATAGCAGCAGCAAGCCTGTTGAGCAGTTCTGCAGTAACTTTGCATAATGTACCTGATCTAATTGATGTGCATCTGATGTCTGAGCTGCTCAAAAATCTTGGAGCAAAAGTAAACTTTATGTACAACAAAGACTATAAAGCAAATCACACTTTAGAGATTAACTGTAGCAATATTAACAATCATGTGATACCGAATAAAACTGCAAATAAACTGCGAGCATCTTTTTTAATGCTAGGTCCAATGCTCAGCAGATTCGGCAAGGCGAGAACAGCATTTCCTGGTGGGTGCAACATTGGAAAACGCCCTGTCGACATGCACATCAAAGCGTTAGAAAAAATGGGGGCTAAAATTGAAATTGACGGCTGTAATATAATTGCAACGGTGAAAGGAAAGCTACAAGGGAGAGAAATTACATTTGAAAAAATAAGTGTTGGTGCAACGGAGAACATAATAATGGCAGCAACACTTGCAGAAGGAATAACAATAATAAACAATGCTGCAACAGAGCCAGAGGTTCTAGATTTAATAGAGTTCTTAAAAAAAATGGGTGCTGATATTAATATTCATGATAATAAAATAAATCTCTTTGATGTCATTCCAGTGTATGAAGCTGGAATCTATGACGGATCCCAGTGTTGCGCTACTTGGATGACAAAGAATTTTGCAAAAGGTCTGATAACAATAAAAGGAGTTGAGACACTAAATGGATGTGTCCACAAAATAATACCAGATCGCATAGAAGCCGGCACATACGCACTAGCTGCCATAATAACTGGTGGTAAATTGATGTTAGAAGGAATAAATCTATCTGATATAAGATGTATTGCAAATGAATTGGAGGCTATAGGAGCTGTGGTTGAGCTGTATGGCAAAGGTATTGCTATTTCTAAAAAAAATGGCTCTATTAAATCTGCTAATATTATAACAGATTCATACCCTAACTTTCCTAGTGATATGCAGCCACAACTGATGTCTGCAATGTGCGTCGCTGATGGGGTATCAGTAATCGAAGAAAGCATTTTTGAAAGCAGGTTTGCACATTCAGGTGAATTGAGAAAGTTGGGTGCTAATATTAGCATCAAAAAAAGCAAAGCTGTTATAAATGGAGTAAAAAGCTTGTCTGGAGCTAATCTATATGCTACTGATTTAAGATCAACGGCAGCTTTAGTGCTTGCTTCTTTGGTAGCTAGTGGAGAAACTACAATAAATAACTCACATCATTTATGGAGAGGGTATGAAGCAATGCACGAAAAACTAAATTCGTGTGGGGCTGATATTTCCATTTCATCTTGAGGATATTTTATGAATGAGGAACGTTATTCAACTAAGAGAATTACAGTAAAAGAAGTAGATGAAATTCTATATGAGGAGCATAAGGTATTGGATCATGGGTTTATTCGGGTAGTGGATTATATGGGATCTGACAGCACTATAGTTCAAGCTGCTCGTGTTTCTTATGGAAAGGGAACAAAGCAGATAAGTCAAGATGAAGCGCTCATAAAGTATTTAATGAGACATCACCATACAACTCCGTTTGAGATGTGTGAAATTAAGTTTCACGTGAAACTTCCAATTTTTGTTGCAAGACAATGGATAAGGCATAGAACTGCAAATGTGAATGAGTATTCGGCAAGGTATTCAATACTTGATAACGAATTTTATATACCGAAACCAGAACAGGTTGCGAAACAATCTGATGATAATAAACAAGGCAGTGGTGAAGCTTTTGACTCACATACATCGAAAGAAATAATAGATTCTCTGACAAATGACTCTAATTTAGTATATTCTCATTATGAGAAATTTATTGAACAGGGGCTTGCAAGAGAAATTGCTAGAACCAATCTAATGCTTAATTACTACACGCAATTTTATTGGAAGATAGATCTAAATAACCTTCTTCATTTTTTGAAGCTTAGAGCTGACAAGCATGCTCAGTATGAAATTAGAGTCTATGCAGAAGTTATTCTGGATATAATAAAGAAGTGGGTCCCAATGGCGTACAACGCTTTTGTTAAATATTGCTTAGAATCGGTTTGTATTTCAAGAACCGGTCTAGAAGTAATCCGCAAATTAATTAAGGGAGAAAATGTTACTAAAGAAGAAAGCGGAATTGGTAAAAGGGAATGGGACGAGCTGATGTTTACACTCGATAAGAAATCTTGAAGATAAAAATATATGCATCAGCTTTCTTTATCAATTAATTCTCGTCCACTAAGTTAAATCTAGCCCTTTATATTACACTAATTCATCACTTTTATAGAACATCTCATTAAAATCATCTAAAGTCCCAAAATCCTGATCTTTGATAAATAAATGATTATCAGCAACATATGCTTTATCAAGAGTAAAGGGTTCGTAATGATGGTTGTGAGCTGGACTAACAATTTCATTATATAAAACCATGACTTGCTCATAGTTATATTCTTTGCTCACATGGTATTTGTTACGTACGATATCACAAAAATTCTTCACATCGTCATACGTAACTTGTAGTTTTACTTTATACTTCCCCATTTCAATAGGCTCATCTGTTTTTATTTTTAAGGGGTGTTGTGGATAATCTTCCTCCTTGTCATCCTTCATACTGTATATAACACTTGTTATGACAACTTCCTCCTGTTTATCCTCATCTTCTTCTAGCGATCTTTTGCTCCTTTTTCTTTTCTCATTAGTAGGGTATTTAGCTTCATCCTCTTGCATACTTGATACTTCGTGTTCACGCTTCAGGTACTCTTCACCACTCAATTGAACCTTGACCCACTGTTTAAACTCTTGATCATAATCTTTCAATTTAGCCAAAAAATCCTCAACTAATTTATTACCTTGAGGTTTATTTGTACCGTGTGTAGAGAGGCTCTTTAGCAAATTATCGATCATATCTGGATGTTTATCTTCAAGAAATTTTATCACTTGTTCGGTATCTGAGTTATAATGCTCCCATTTATTATTTATAATATTATTGCACAGTATTTTATCTGGTTTGAAATCTTTATTTCTTATTGCAATTAAGGCCTCTTTGTTTCCATGATCATTAACACACTGACCATTTTCCAAGCCTGCCATGTAGTTAGCAATTCCTTCATGCATAGCTTTAGGTAAAACACTACCCGTGCCATAATAGGAATTAATGATGGCTAAAGCGTGTCCCAATTCATGTTTTAAAGTTTTACATGAATCATTGAACTCATTCTGCAAGTAAAAATAAACATGAACATCTGAACCGCAGCCCTGGAGCGTCAAACCAGAACTACCTTGATAACCAATACTCAATTCTTTTAGATAACTTTCGTAGTCACTCTTTGTATTAAATATGAAGACGTTGATTTTATTTAGTATATTGTGCCAAGGTTGAGAATTATTAATGCCAGATGCTGAGTCAAAATCTTTTATAGTACCCTCGATGGCATTTTTTATACCACTCAACTTGCTATGGTTTAATTCCTCATTATCATATTTTAAGTTTATTTGAAGTTTGTGTTTACTGAAAGTAATAACTTCACTATCTGGCACAAGATCTGTGGCGGTTTTATTCCCACTTTTTACATCCATCCACTGCTTAAATTCTTTTTCAATTTCTGAGTTATCTAAAAGACGCTTGAATTCTGATATTGCTTGCGCCCTGCCAAAAGGTGTTGTAATAAGCAATTGCTTGATAAATTGAGGATGTTTTTCTTGCAAGAATGTTACCAAGCAATCTGCCATTCTATAATTATTAGTCATGCTGGCTATTTTGTAGGGTGTATTGTATCCAGATTCCTGCATTTTATCGTATGCTTCTTTTGTATAGTGCATATCACGAATGCTCTCTTTTTTAGCTGCATCATAGCTCCACATGAAAAGCTTCATACCAGTACGTAAAATTTCAGGTACTTCATTGAAATTGCCAGTGGCGTACTCAAGAAATGCATCGCTCATCTTTTCCATCAGAATTTTAGACTTTGCACAAAGTAAGCTATTTACATCTCCAATAATAAAAGTTTTTGCTATCGTACCGTCATTTTTATGTGCTCTTACTGTTCCACCACCCCATAATTCATTGTGGTCTTTACCACCTGAAAGTTCCTTTATATAAGCTTTATAATCGTCATAATTTTTCAGCACATAAAGCTGCAATTTTACAGGACCAGTATGATTACTTTTTTGTGAATAGAAATTTTCAGACCAAGCACCATAAGCATCTTTTACAGTCTGTTTTATATAATCAGGTGTGTAACTAGTTAGCCCACCATATTTCACTTCTATTGTAAGCTCATCGTTTATTACTATATTCTCTTTATTTGGAAATAGCTTTTTTATTAACTTCTGCAGTACAGAATTTTCTTGAAACTCCACGGTCGTTGATTTTTAGTCCTCATTTTTTGCTTGAATGTTTACTGAGTTATCACTATCTTTCATATCACTATCATCCTCCTCAATAGCTCTTTTTTTTCTAGGTTTGGCTTCACTTTTTACTATAACTTCTTCGTCCATAGGTTGATCGTTAAGCATAACTTCTGAATCTATCTGATTGCTGCCTTTCTCTAACTCATTAGACAATCTCTCAGACAGTTGGTCACCACCCAAATACCGATCCTTTGAATATTTAGCGTAATTATGGGGGTCGATTCCATCTGCTGAATAAAACCCACTTTCAAAGCCGGAGTAGGAGCTTCGATTGAGCACAAAAAATAAATCTTCATAATCAACCAGCATATCATTTCTAGGGCTAATAAAATGCAAATATTCAACATCTTCATTTTCTGGATGGTGTTTATATTTTGCTATATAGTATTTACTCGAATCGATAAGTATCTTATTTCCTTTCTCCCCATCAAGTTGTAAAATTACTGCTGAACGTCCATCACCTATATCATGACCTTTTATCACTTTAAACATTTTAATCTCATCTTTTTCTATAAGTTCTTTTAACTCTTCGTTCTTTTGATTTAACTCTTCTTCCGCCTGTCTTCTCTCCCTCACTAGCTTCGCCTCTTTTTCAGCAATTTCATTTTGTATCTTTAAAAGTATGTCTTGCGTAGCTAAGCCGTTTGCGTTGCTTAGAAAGTTATCTAACACATTTGATGCAATTGGTGACAATTTACCATGATCATCAAATACTTTTTCTTTTGTCTTGTCATAGTAACTTGGATTGTAAATTACAGCTAGAGGATAAAAGCCATAGTCTGTGATTGCCTCTTCACCCAATGATAGCTCCATTGAAAATCCGCAGTAATTAAGTGGAAGGTTAGAAGTTAAAGATCTGCCATCATCATTTTTAACATATAGCTCATCTCTACCATAATACCCACCGTATTTATTGTAATAGATATAAAAATTCTCATGGTTGAGATCTAAGTAACTATCCAGGTTATCAAATTTAACTGTACTGCCAAGCTTCTCGCGCAAAAGATTTTTGCTTTCATTTGTAAGCTTTACACGTGCAGAAAAGTGGGATTGACCTGCTATAGGCTCACCTCTTTCCATTTCAAAGTTCAAAGCAATCTTATCATCAACCATAAATGGCCTACATAAATTATGTAAGCCTATTAATTTATCAATTATATGATGTGTACTATGAAAAATACGTTAAATATTAAGATCTTTTTTCTGTGTGTAATTTTCCCAATTTATCTATGTTGTTAAAGGTTACAGACCTGCAAAAATAGTGCTAAACTGAGACTGCCATGACAAAGACAGTTGACGTATTACTATCACTTCCAATTGGCCAGTTGTTTTCATGTGCAGTTGAAGAAAACGCTGAAATTTCAATTGGGGATTACGTAGTAGTGCCATTTGGCAAAAAACGCTTGATTGGAATAGTTTGGAAATATAGTGATAGGAGTGATCGAGAATCAAAATCCATTGAGCAGAGGATCAATCTACCAAGCGTTAGACTAAAATTGATCGCATTTGCAGAGTGAGTTGCGCAATACGATTTAATACCTATCGGTATATTTGCGAAAGTAATAATGTGAGGGATGTTAAAAGTAAACCAAATAGATAAACTGGTTTGTGTTGAAAAAGATCAGGAGATAAGTGAAATAGGTTGCTAGTTAAGCCCTGAGCAGCAGGTAGCTAGTGACAGAATAACAAGCAATTTGAACGAATACTTAAGTGACTTTGCTTAACGGTGAAACAGGATCTGGGAAAACAGGAGTTTATTTATCTGTGATTGCGAAGTTAGTTGACACTGCAAACGACGCTCAAGTTTTAATTCTCCTGCCCGAAATTATTTTAACTTCACAATTAGTAAATCGTATTCGCAGTCAGATATCAAGAAACCTAGCTCAGTGGCACCCGAGGCTCACTCCAAAAACTCGCAGAAATAACTGGCTTGATATAGCAAATGGAAATGTACAAATAATTATTGGGGCACGATCAACACTTTTCTTACCTTATAAAAACTTAAAATTGATTATCGCTGATGAAGAGCACGATTTATCTTTTAAACAAGAGCAGGGAATTATATACAATGCTCGAGATATGGCGATAATCTTAGCCAAAATCGAAAATATTCCAATAATTCTGTCATTAGCAACTTCACTGCTTGAAACAATTTACCATGTCAAAAATAGGAATTTCACTCACGTGAAGTTAGCTAAGCAATTTGGCGGTGCGGAATTGCCACTAATTAAAGTAATGGAGATGAGAAACAAAAAACAATGGATCTCCAATGAGCTTTTCGAGTGCATAAAACAAACCATAGAGAAAAAATAGCAGGTTATGCTTTTTCTAAACCGCAGAGGGTATACGCAACTTGCAGTTTATAAAAGTATGGATACAAAATTTCCTGCCTAAATTGTGCTATTTGGCTTACATACTACAAGAAAAAAGATGCCCTTTTGTGCCATCATTGTCTTTATCAATTAAAACTCCCAGAAAAATGCTCTAATTGCCAAAGTGAGCAGTCGTTATCCCTTTATGGTGTAGAAATTGAAAGGTTGCTTGGAGAAATGGTCAAACTAACCAAACGCAAAAACTTCGATCATAAGTAGCGATCAGAAGTCAGTTAGCAACGTCATTGACTTAGTGCTGAAAGAGGAGGTGAATATTATAATCGGTTCACAAATAATTGCTCTAAAGGACATAATTTTCCTAAATTGACCTTGGTTAGGGTGATAAATGCGGATTTGAGCCTCGAAAATTCTGGTCTGAGAGCAGCAGAAAAGATATATCAGCTATTGCCCCAAGTTACAGGAAGATCTGGAAAGTTCAACGAAAAGGGAACAGGAATAGCGCAAACCAGTAATCCTGAAGGCTCGATAATAAAAGCACTGCAGTATCAAAAGAGGGACGCATTTTATGAAATTGAACTTAAGTCGAGATGCATAGTCAAAATATCACCATTTAGCAGGCCAATAGTACTTATAATTTGTGGTAAGAATCAGATTATAACACAGAAAGTAGCAAATGGGATAGCAAGATTCTTACATAACCAATGTTAAAAAGAATTCGAAGTTCTTGATCCATCGCCAGCGGCAATAAATTTTTTAAATAATAAATATCGGTATAGAGTATTACTGAAGATAAACAATAGACATAGTCTATCCATGCAGAAAAAGCTGAAATGCTGGATTAAAAGTTATAACTTGAGTTCGAGCATTGCAGTAATAATAGATGTTGATCCTGTGAGTTTTTTTTAACAGGTTTATTACAGAGCGTTAATTTAAAATTGGACAACATTTATAGAAACTATCACAAATTATAATAATTTTTTAACCAAGAGCTTGACTTTCAGCAGAATTTATTGTATTATTAATAAATAATATGATCAAATAAGGAGGTCGTATGAATTTACTTAAAATCGTCCTTAGGAAAGGGATAGAGTATGATGAAAAAATTAGAGAGTTGTAGGAGTTCCTTGATAACAATAGCGAAACATCTATTAATAGGGAGTTATTTAGAGCAGCTTTATCTACAAGGATGAAAGGATGCTGTATGCATAAGAAAACAAATGGTGTACCTTATTTTGCACCATTGTATCGAACACAATAGTGCAAGATCTGAGAAAGGAGAGAGATTATCATTTCAAGATGTAATAGATATTTTAGATGAAGCAACACGTAGACTGGTCGCTCCTGATTATCTCCACCAATTGATAAATTTTTAATGTCAAGAAGGCAGCGTATTACGGGATTTAGCTTTTAACAATTATATAAAACAATCCGTTTTGGAATACGATGCAAATCTTCATGGCAATGAACTATGGTACCAAGTTGCTGCATGGAAGTAGAAGCCGCAATAAAGCGTGGTGTAATTTTTCATAGTAATACATTATTGCATCAAGGTGTTATAAGTAACAACATTGGAGCAATAGAAACCCTTTTGAAATATGGTGCAAATCCTTTGATAAAGAACGAAAAGGTGAAATTTCATTAGATTTAGCTCAAGGAAACACAAGAAAATACTAATTAGATGTATGGAAGACCAAGCTAAATCGAAAAAAGAAAGTGCTAGATATAATAGTTTGGATAGCATTATACTGGAGTTTTTCTTAGTGTTGGGCTGGGTGTTGGTAGTGCTTTAGCAGATCCTCTAGTGGCTGTCATATTGGGCGCAATAGCAGTATCTACTCTCATCATTGAAATAGCTGTTGGACTGGCTATATATTCTTGACTCATGACTATAAACAGGCTAAATCGATAGAAAAGGCAATTAATTATGAGCTATCTTCTGCGCTCACAAATAGTAAGGAAACGCTTGCGACTGTGGGTAAAACTCCAACTATGGATTAGAAAGAAGTGAAAAAAGGCTGGAAACCAGACTTTTTTTTGGAGATAAGGGCTATATAAAGAAAGAGCTCCTTTAGAAACTCTTCGAG
>NZ_JACZHU010000030.1:0-10593 GCF_020278605.1 Wolbachia endosymbiont of Mansonella perstans
AGAAAGTCAAGTTAGGAGACAAAATGCAGGTTACCGTAGGTAAGAGAGAAGATGGTGGGCTAGTTGTTGAAGTTGAAAATGATGTAACTCTCTTAATAGACCAAGAGCATCTGCCGGAAAATAAAAAGTTTTCTGTGTCAGAAAAGATAGAAGTTGAAGTATCGGGCATTGAAGTATATAATATAATACTATCTGCTAAATAATTTTAATTTTAGCTTCGTGTAAATGGCAACGAAATCTAACCTAATAACAAAGGTGGCAGAGAGGTATCCTTTCCTAGACAAAATGGTTATAGCGGCTATAGTCAACAGATTTTTTGAGATACTTTCGAGTACGTTGAAGCGTCATAATAGAATTGAAATTAGGGGATTTGGCTCCTTTTCAATTAGGAGTTATAACTTGAAAGAGACAAGTCACTTTATGTCACAGAAGTTTGTAAAAAATCAATACTTTAAAACATATTTTCGTAGCAGTAAAAAATTATCCTATTTAATAAATGAATAAAAGTTTACACAGTGAATAAAATGAAAGTGAGGGTAAGTTAACGTTATACAATGAAAGTTTTTGGCATTATATGCAAGTAGTAGAAATAGTTATATGTAACAGCGCATACAAAATATCTTGTGAAAGTGGAA
This sequence comes from Wolbachia endosymbiont of Mansonella perstans, assembly GCF_020278605.1. Taxonomy (NCBI): domain Bacteria; kingdom Pseudomonadati; phylum Pseudomonadota; class Alphaproteobacteria; order Rickettsiales; family Anaplasmataceae; genus Wolbachia; species Wolbachia endosymbiont of Mansonella perstans. Next base: position 636 of record NZ_JACZHU010000030.1, read on the forward strand.
AAAAGGATCATTTATTGTACCTTGCTGATAATTTTAACAAGCTAGTTAGCTCTATATTTCAAAAAACTGGTGGCAAGGGCTCAGAAGCATTAAATTTCCTACTTGCAGCACTAATTCTTGAGGATAAAGTTTTAGAATTAACAAAAAAATTGGATGAAATGAATCAAGAGTGTGAAAAGTATAGAAACGAGAAAAGAACGGAATACACTAAAGTGTTAAGTAGAATAAATAAAATTATTGAATGTATAAAGGATTAGCTTCAATAAAGCAAGTAATTAAGTCCATTATCTTACTATCTAAGTTGGAAGGAAGGTTTGTTTTGCGGGTTATATAGCAATATAATTCATAATCATCAAGATCAACTATCTTTTCATACTCAATTAATTCATTTAGGGAAAATTTTTTGAGGTACTTCAGTGCAAAATACCCTAGAAGCATATCGGTTTCTTTGCACCCTCTATGCCAGCTTCTATACATCAGTTTTTTTCTTAATAAAGAGGTATCTGTCACTATTACTAAACTTTCTTTAAGTTTAAAGGTTAAATTAAACACTTGTCAAGCAAGGCGCGTTTTAATATACTTAACATTTTGTTAATATCTAAAATACAGGTGGAATTAATCTCTAATCTTGTCCATCAGCTTAGTAATGGAGCATATGACCTTTTCTCATTTACCTTAATCATCTCTATTATAGTATTTGTGCATGAATACGGACACTATATTATCGCCAAAGCGTGCAAAGTTAAAGTTGAGTCTTTTTCTATAGGCTTTGGTCCTGAAATCTTTGTTTTTCATGATAAGTCTGGAACTAGATGGAAATTAAGTGCCGTTCCACTGGGCGGTTATATTAAAATGCTAGGAGACAGCAATGCAGGAAGCGTTCCAGCCAATCAACAAAAATTAACTGAAGAAGAAAAGTTATATTCACTTCATACAAAACCGCGATATAAAAAAGCAGCAATAGTTTTCGCAGGACCATTTGCAAACATGGTACTTGCTGTTATAGCTTTTACAATATTCTTTAGCACAGCAGGCTATTATCGCACTCCACCAGTGATTGGAAGTGTAATTAAAGGCAAACCAGCAGAGCAAGCTGGTTTATTGCCAGGTGACATTATTACACAGATCAATGAATATAAAATAAAATATTTTGAAGATATTTCACGTGTGATAACATCGAATCCTAAAACAAGAATGGAGATTGAGTATAGTAGAAATAATCAGAAGCACAGGACCAGTTTAACTCCATTAACAATCAAGAACGAAGACGCTTTTGGTAACGTGATAGAAAGAGAAACTATAGGAGTTACTTCAGTCGATATAACAGGGCTAAAGCAATCATCTTTTCTTGGAGCTATGAACCTATCAGTAAGTGAAACTTACCACGCTATGTGCTTAACAATTAAAGCTCTTTTTCAAATTATCGTTGGTAAGAGAAGTATAAATGAAATAGGTGGACCAATAAAAATTGCAAAATATTCAGGACAATCAGCTAAACAGGGATTCACTATGGTTTTATATTTTATAGCAATCCTTTCAGCTACTTTAGCTGCGATTAACTTGCTGCCAATTTTACCATTGGATGGTGGGCATTTATTTTTCTACGTTGTAGAAGTGGTCATGCGCAGAGATTTGAGTTTGAAATGTCAAAAATATGCTGCCACTTTTGGTGCTACCGTGTTATTCTTGCTGATGGCAATTGCGATCTCAAATGATATCAGGCATCTTTTTTAAATAAATATGAAAAAACTGTTTTATATATTAATAGTAATTTTTGTCTCTTCTCCTATACTAATTGTTGCTTCAGAAAACGAGAAAAAGACGCAGATAAAGGATATTAAATACGTTGGTAATGAGCGAATCGGAAGCCAAACAATAAAGTTTTATACGAAATTAGAACCTAGTAGTTATGTAAACAACGACGACATAGATTCAATTATAAAGGTTTTATACAAAACAAAGTTATTTGCTAATGTTAACGCTTACATCGATGATGAGAAAAACTTGATAATAAAAATTCAAGAAAACCCATTAATTAACAAGGTAATATTAAAAGGTAATAAGCTATTTAAAAGCAAAGAACTGTTAAATAACGTGATTCAATCAAAACCCTTGACTATTTTTGCTGAAACAAAATTACAAAATGATTTACTGAATTTAGTCACAACTTATAGAAACAACGGTAAGATTGGTGCTAAAATTGAATATGAGTTGAATAAGCTTGATGGCAATAGGGTTAATTTGGTCTTTAAAATAAAAGAGGGTAAAACATCTAGAATTAAGGACATAAGATTTATAGGCAATAAAAACTTTTCAGAAAATGAGCTAGAGCAAGCTATTAAAACTCAAAGTAATGATGTATTTAATAAGTTATTCAGAGCTATTTTAAAAGGTGGAAATCATTACTCACCACAGTATTTGTTAATTAACGAGGGATTGCTTGATCGATTCTATTCATCCAAGGGGTATATCAACAATAGTATTCAGCCAATTGCTGAAGTTGATAATGACAATCAAGTGATATTAACTTTTTTGATTGATGAAGGAGAGCAATATTTGTTTGGAAGCAATAAAATTGATGTTGAAGCTAAAATTCAAGACCCAAACCTAAAAGAAGAGATATTAGAACTAATAACTGAGGAAGGTAACAAAGTATTTGATAAGGTTAAAGTTAGTGATACGGTAGAAAAAATAAACAAGTATTTAAACGAGAGAGGATATATATTTGCAAAAGTTAATCCAGAATACACAGAGCGTGGCAATGTTGTAGATGTAATTTACAAGGTGCTGCCAGGTAAAAAGATTTACATAAATCAAATTATAATAGATGGCAATAACCGTACTTTAGACAAAGTAATCAGAAGTAAGCTCAGCGTAGCAGAAGGTGACGCTTATAACACATTTGAGATTCAGAAATCGCATAGGAAATTGATTGGTAGTGATTTTTTTGAAGCAGTAAAAATAAATAGTTATGCAATTAATGATAATTTCATAAATCTTAACTTAAATGTTAAAGAAAAAAGCACTACCTCGTTATATTTAGGAGGAGGTGTGTCCTTTCCTGGCAGAGCATTTTTTAAAACTGATTTTAAAGACCGTAATTTATTTGGTAGCGGAAAAGAGCTCTCCTTTGTCATTGAGAAAAGTCGATACGTATTTTCGACCGATTTAGAAGCCGTTGAAAATAATTTTAATGGCTCCGATACATCATTAGGTGTAGGCGTATTCTATGAAAAACAAGATAAGCCAAACACCACTTTTGACAGCTGTGACATGGGATTTTTTACAAAATTATCACATAAAGTCACAGAGAACTTAACTAATTCCCTTCGCTATTCTTATAAGTATAACCATATACACTTGGATAATAAGGGTGGAAAGGACGGTGGTATCCCTGAAATAATACGGGACCGAGAAGGTGAATATCACATTTCATCAGTAGGATACACATTAGCATATAATAAATTAGATAGTCTATATGTTCCAAGAAATGGTTATTTATTGCGCTTAAGCCAGGACGTTTCAGGACTAGGAGGAAACGTAAATTTCTTCAAATCCGAATTTTTGTCTTTTTATGCACATCCTATATTGAGTAAGATTGATGATGATATAATACTGCGCTTTAAAATGGCATCAGGTCATATTTTTTCTTATACCGACGAACCGCTAAATATTGGCCAGCACTTTTTTAAAGGAGGTAATGAGATTAGAGGGTTTGACTTCTCTGGTATTGGACCAAGAGCAAAAGATAAAAGCTCATTAGGAGGTAAGACTTATTTTAACTTAACACAACAAGTAGATTTTCCATTACCAAAATTATACAATTATATTGGCTTCAAAGGCTCATTCTTTATTGACTATGCAACGCTTTTTGGTTTAGACGATAAAGATGAGAAACATAAAGAAAAAGAACTATATAATGATAGTAAACTTGTGAGAGTTTCACCAGGTTTTGGTTTTTCGATGCCTTCTCCTTTTGGTGGTAGGTTTAGATTAGATTTTGGATTTCCTTTAGTTAAGGAACCTTATGATATAATACCATCATCGAATGTTAAGTTCTCTATCGAAGTAGGGATTTAAATGAAATACACACAATTATTTATATTAGTTATTGTCTTAATTATTTTTTTGCTTTTGGGTTATAAAGTTGTAAAACATCAACCTGAGGATGCACTTAACATAAAAGTTGCGATTATTGATAGCGACAAAGTGATCAGTGAGTCTCTTGCTCTACAAAATATACAACAGCAAATAAAAGAACAAAGTTCTGGACTGCAGCAAGAGTTTGAAAGTGAGCTGGAAAAATTCAAGCCTTCAAAAGAGGAATTTGAATTTCTATCAGAAGAAGCAAAAAAGGAAAGAACAGAGCAATTTGATAAGCGCGCTTTAAGCGCTAGAGATGGTTACGCTAAAAAAATATTATACTTAGAAAGAAGTTATAGAGATGCAGTAGATAGTATTTTTGACAAGATAAAAGAAATTGCTAAAGAAATCGCAGAAAAAAACAACATAGACTTGGTACTATTTATTTCAAAGAAAAATCAGGTTTTATACTTTATGGATAAGGCTGATTTAGATAAAGTTGATTTATCAGATACAGTGTTAAAAAACATGGACAAAGAAATACCAAAATTCGCTTTGAAAGACGTTAACTAGACTTACTTTAAGGATATTATGCCGTTTAATATCAGCGATATTATAAAAGTATTACCACACTCTTATCCATTTCTCTTAGTGGATAGAGTAATAGAATGTGATCCAGGTAGGAGTATAAAGGCAATAAAAAATGTGACTTTCAATGAGCCGTTTTTTATTGGCCACTTTCCTGGCCATCCGATAATGCCAGGGGTTTTAATAATTGAATCTCTAGCTCAGACATCTGCAATATGTGTTCTTGGTAAAGAAAGTCAAAGTACAATGGAAAATAAAGTTGTTTACTTCATATCCATTGAAAGTGCAAAATTCAGAAAGCCAGTTACTCCAGGAGACACCCTGGTTCTTCAGTCTAACATTAAAAATGCGCGTTTGGGTGCATGCAAGTTTGAGTGTGTTGCGTATGTAGACAAAGAGAAGGTTGCAGAAGCAACAATTTTAGCCATGTTGCAAAATAAATAAAATTTTCATCTATAAAAAGCAATGTATGCATTGTATAATATAGCAATGCAGCTGAATTTTAACATCTCATTTCCTGATCTATATATTCGCGATGGATTAATAAAACTAGATGAGACATTTTTAGATTACGTCAAATCATACGATAAAAGTTTATTTTGTTCCTTGATTAAAGCAAGAGAAAACACTTCAGTGTCATCCCAGTGTCAAGCATTGGAATCTAAAACACAACCAATGTCAACCCATCAGATGGCAGATAGCCAGTTGATTATAAACCTTTCGTATTTACTTGATGAATTTATCGCCAAACTTTTCAGTGTTGAAGAGGAGGTAAGGGAGCTAAAGAAGAAGCACAATGACTTTACTATAATATATAAATGCAAAAGGTTATTTATTCAACGCTATGCGTTGAAGAAATACATTGACATAGCAAACATAGACATTAATTGTGTTACTAGCAGATTAAGTCATTTTCTTACTTTACCAACAACAGAAAAAAGTTTCGCCGAGCACGCGATGTGTTGGTTTGAGGATAAAGAGCATCACAAAGAGGAAATAAAACTTGCAGCACAGTATGCAGCGTGGAAGGTGAAAAATGAACAGGGTATACTTTTTAGTACTCATAAAAAAATCAATTATAAAAATCTCGTATCATTCTCTAAAAAAGAGGTAGACGAAGTTGAAGTTCTGCATTCAAATAAAGTAAAAAGACGATATGGTTTTGATCTAACAAGTGAAAAGGTGAGTTTAGATAAAGCATTAGATAATGCTCACTACTGCATATTTTGTCATAAGCAAAATAAGGACAGCTGCTCAAAGGGGTTGCAGCCATCTGTTATCCGAGTGGCTGATACTAGGATCCAGAAAGAATACGCAGGTTTTAGTGCCACATTCTGTCAACCAAGTGAGATTTTTAAAAAATCTCCGCTTAAAGTTGAACTACACGGCTGCCCACTAGAGCAAAAAATATCAGAAATGAATTTGGTAAAAAGTGAAGGATACAGTATAGCCAGCCTTGCAATTGTGATGATAGATAATCCATTATGTGCAGCTACTGGATACAGAATATGCAATGATTGCATGAATTCGTGTATATATCAAAAGCAAGAGCCTGTGAGTGTGCCAATGGTTGAAACAAGAGTTTTAGATGACGTGCTCAGTTTGCCATATGGATTTGAAATATATTCTCTGCTTAGTCGTTGGAATCCTTTAAATTTTCAGCGTCCGTTCCCGAAAGAGAACACTGGAAAAAATGTCCTGGTTGTAGGCCTTGGTCCTGCTGGTTTTAATTTAGCTCATCATTTGTTGAATGACGGACATAATGTTATCGCCATTGATGGATTAAAGATAGAACCTCTGATTGATAATTTTCAGCCGATCAGAGATTTTAAGCATGAAAAATTGAGTAAACGCACAGCCGGTGGATTTGGTGGAGTGGCAGAATACGGCATTACTTCTCGGTGGGACAAGAATTACTTAAAGATTATTAGATTATTACTGGAAAGACGCAAAAATTTTGCATTTTATGGGGGAATTCGCTTTGGTGGCACAATAACTGTTAGTGATGCGTTCAGTTTAGGTTTCGACCACATAGCCCTAGCGCTTGGCTCTGGTAAGCCACAAATAATCAAGATAAAAAATATGTTAGCTTGTGGAGTGCGCATGGCATCTGATTTTCTAATGTCATTACAACTCAGTGGTGCTCTTAAATCTGACTCTATAGCAAATCTGCAAATTCGCATGCCAATAGTTGTTATAGGTGCGGGACTCACTGCAATTGATACTGCCACTGAAGCCTTAGCGTATTACCCGATTCAAGTAGAAAAATTTTTTCTTCGTTACGAAATATTGGTTAGTAAATATGGAAAAGACTGCGTTGAAAAAGATTGGACAGAAGAAGAACGTGAAATTGCGAATGAGTTTATATTGCACGCACAGTTGATCCAAAAAGAGAAAGAATTAGCGAAAAAAGAGAACAGAGAAGCAAAAATATTGGAGTTAGTACAGGATTTAGGGGGAGTGAAAGTTGTATATAGAAAAGAGCTAAAAAGTTCACCAAGTTACCGACTAAACAGTGGGGAGGTGCAAAATGCACTGTCAGAAGGGATTTACTTTATCGAAAATCTAGAACCAGTTGAAATTGTGACGGATAAGTATAACCATGCTGAATCGATAAAACTGATAGACACAAAATCGGGCGAAATCAAGTGTATAAAAGCACGTTCTGTTCTTATAGCAGTGGGTACTGAGCCAAATACAGTCATTGCAACGGAAGATAGAAAGCATTTTAAATTAAGCAATGGATATTTTGCTCACCTGAGCTCATCAGGGGAAGAAGTAGATCCAATATTCTCTCCTAAGATGCAAAATAAAGATAGAATATTAGTGTATAAGCAAGACAGTAAAGCAATTAGTTTCTTCGGTGATCTTCATCCTTCATATAGTGGTAGTGTTGTAAAAGCTATGGCAAGTGCTAAAAACGGCTACCCTATCATTTCCCAGCTTTTAAAGGGCGTTAATGCCACCCTAGCTCAGGTTTCAGCGTCACACTCACAACTGTATGAATGTTGTAATATAAGAGTAACTTTCACCAAAAGGGATGTCATCCAAGCAGCCAGACACTGGGATCCAGAAAACTTAATTTCAAATAAGTATACTAGATGGCTGTATAATGAAAATTGGACCCCAGTGTCAGCTACTTGGATGACACCATGTCGCCGGACTGAATCTTTTCCTGCTACCTCAATACCTCCTTATGTCATCCAAGTAGCTGACACTGGGATCCAGAAAAAGAATGCGTGGTCAAGCGTTGAACACATGGCAAGTGAGGAATTCTTTAATAAGATCAAAGAACAGTTCACTGCAAAAGTCATAAAAGTTCAATATTTAACCGACAAAGTAGTAGAAATAGTGATCAAATCACCACTTGCTGCAAAAAATTTCAAGCCTGGGCAATTCTTTAGATTGCAAAGTTTTGAAACTAACAGCAGAAAAGCCACAGGCCTTGCTATGGAAGGTATAGCTGTAACTGGCACTGAAGTAGACAAAAAAAAAGGAATTATTTCTACCATTGTGCTTGAAACAGGTGGTTCCACTAATTTGTGTAAGTACTTCAAAGAAGGTGAACAAATAGTTCTTATGGGTCCAACTGGGCGCCCTACTGAGACTTGTTAGGTCTATCTTGTACCAAATTCTAATAGTAATAGGATAAATTGAAGATACCATATTGTTTTTTAACATAGTTAACATCTTGACTTTATATGGTTAATACTCCAAATTGTAAAAAACAGAAAGTTCTATGGCAACAAGTCTACTACAAGGCAAAAAGGGATTAATAACTGGAATAACAAACAAGAGGTCAATAGCGTATGGCATAGCAAAAACTCTCTCAGAGCACGGAGCAGAATTTGCAATTACTTATCAGAATGAAATGGTAAGGGAAAGATTATCATCGATAGCAGCTGAGCTAAATGTGGAGTTAGTACTAAATTGTGATGTTGCAAATGAAGAAACCATAGATGAAGTTTTTAAGATAATAGAAAAAAAATGGAACACTCTTGATTTTTTGGTACACGCAATCGCATTCTCTGACAAGAATGAACTCGATAGTAAATATGTTAACACATCACTGGGCAACTTCCTCAACGCAATGCATATATCATGCTATTCTTTTACTGCTCTAGCGCAAAGAGCTGAAAAGATAATGCCAAACGGCGGTAGTTTACTCACTTTATCTTACTATGGCGCTGAAAAAGTTATGCCAAACTATAATGTTATGGGCCTATGTAAAGCAGCACTCGAAGCAAGTGTAAGATATATAGCATGCGACCTTGGGCCACAAAACATCAGAGTGAATACCATTTCTGCTGGTCCAATTAGAACTTTAGCATCTTCTGGAATAAGCAATTTTCACTTCATATCAGAATGGAACAGAAATAATTCTCCGCTAAGGCGCAACACTACAATAGAAGACGTTGGGAAAGCAGCGCTCTATTTGTTGAGTGACTTAAGTAGTGGTACCACTGGGGAAGTTTTACATGTTGATTCAGGGTATAACGTAGTAGGGATGAAAGCAATTGATCCGAATATGGTTCAAAGTTGAGTATGAGAAAAAAGCCTTTCTAAAACTGATAATATGATTTATAGTCGGTAATGCAGTGCTTAAATACTTTATGCTCAAGAAATTAGCTTGGTATTGGTCCTTTATAGAGTTAATTAAAGGGTTTATTATTACACTTAGGTATGCGTTTAAACCAAAGGTGACGCTTAGGTACCCCATGGAAAAGGGACCTTTAAGTCCAAGGTTTCGCGGTGAGCATGCGTTGCGTAGATACTCAAACGGTGAAGAACGATGCATAGCTTGTAAATTGTGCGAAGTTATCTGCCCTGCCCAAGCGATAGTTATTGAAGCAGAAGAAAGAGAAGATGGAAGTCGTCGCACTACGCGTTATGATATTGACATGACGAAGTGCATATATTGCGGGCTTTGCCAGGAGGCATGTCCAGTCGATGCAATTGTTGAGGGTCCTAATTTTGAGTTTGCAACAGAAACGAGGGAGGAGCTAATGTATAACAAAGAAAAGTTATTGTGTAATGGTGACGTTTGGGAAGAAGCAATTGCACTCAGATTGAAAAAGAATAGACCGTATTACTAATGTTAAGAGTTTACAATATTAACCCTCTGTCATTTCTGTGTCTTTTCGTGTTATCCAAGTAGCATAACACACAGCTGCATGAACATTGTGATTTGAAGCCTATCGCGAGGATGTTACTCGCGTAACCCCATTTCTTGTCATTCCAGTACTTGATACTGGGATCTACCATATTAAACATCAAGATAGAAATT
>NZ_JACZHU010000031.1:0-8210 GCF_020278605.1 Wolbachia endosymbiont of Mansonella perstans
ACTGGAATGACAAAAAAAGTCACTTGGATGTACCATAGACCTGTCATTCCAGCGCATAACGCTGGAATCTAGAAATTTGATTAGGTTAGTGAGCATAAAAGTTATGTTAAAGTGCACCATTTTTATGAAGAACTGGATCCCAGTGAAGGAAAATATCAACTGAGTTTATAATCTATCACTACCATATTTGCAATTTTATCATGAAAAATTTGTCTATGTTTATCATCTACTGCACATACTAAAACTAAGATTAGTGTAGCTAAGAATAAATAGGATTGCAAAACAGTATACAATAAATTATGAAAAAAGCAATAGTCCTTTTTATTGCTTGTATTAGAGTGATCTACTTAAGTGTATCTTTGTCTCTCACATGGATGCTAAATAACGAGTGTCCTAGAGTGCAGCCAAATTTTACTAACACGAATATGTGAAATACGCATGCTATCATCAAAAATAAAAGAAATACAATAGTGGTGATTACAATTATTGCTCCTATGACTCCTTTTATTGCGTGTGTAAGTGAGAAACCTACCGCTACCAAAACAAACGATATTACAATGGGTAAAATACAATCAACTATGAATGCTAGAGTGCGCCTTGTCATTGTTGAGTAGTTTACTTTTTTATCCATACACTATCTATAAAAAAGTTTAACTAGATTTATAATCTGTCACTGCTATTCTTGCAATTTTATCGTAAAGAAATTGCTTACATTTGTTAAAGATTGCTAATATTGAAATTAGAATCGTTAAAATTGCTAACCACCGAGAAACATAGTTAATCAAAAAAGAGAACAAAATGATAAAAACTGTCTCAGAAATGCACCTTATCGTTGCTTGCATTAGAGTAACACTTTTAAATGTATTTAAATCTTTGACATACATACCACATAACGGTTGTCCTGGAGTACCTCCCAGTCTTGCTATCATTAATATTTCTAATACTGTATACAGCATTGGTGTAAAGATTGTATAAGAAGATGTTAACTATTCAATCTCGTCATGAAAGTTATCAATTTCATTATTGCCTGATACTGCAATATACAGGATGAGCAAAAGAAAGAAAAATATGATATAGTCAATTACTTCTGTTACAATACGCCTTGTAAACCCTACATAATTTACTTTAACATTTATTTCATTATCAATAACCCAACCTATATTTTGTAACATTACTAACTAATATAGAAGCATGTTATTAAATAACTGTAAATTGTAAAGAGAGGTTAGTTCTCGGGTTTATAATCTATCACTACTGTTTTTGAAATTTTGTCATACACAGTCTTTTTGCGATGATCAAATACTGCAAATAAAATTAAAATTAGCACAATTAAAAGATATAGATAAGCGTAATCGTAATGTTGCGAATAAAGCAGAAAGAGGAAAATAATCCAGAGGCTTCCATTAGAAATACATCTTATTGCTACTTGGATTAGAGTAACATTTTTAAGTGTACTTGCGTCTTTAATATACGTGCCATACAATAGCTTTCCTGGATTACCACCAAGTTTTGCTATCATTAATATTTTGAACACTGTTAGTACTAATGTTGTGGTTGTTATACAAACTACAAATAGTATTTTTGTTGCTAGTTGTTCAGCTTCCTGAAAGAAGTCTTTATCATCCAGTAATGTATAAATGAATACGCTACAGATGAAATGATGGGAAAATATCAGAGAATCAAGTACTTCTGCTAAAATGCGTCTTGTAAACTCTGCATAACTTATTTTAGTATCCATATTTCCTCCGTACATAATTACTTGATGTATCATATCAGTAATGAAATAACCTTAAACATGCTGATTTGGATAATATTAGCTTGTATCTTTAATAATGTAAGGTATTAGAGCTGAAATATTTTACAAGGAAAAGTGAAACTGAATGCTCAATGGCATCAACTTAAAGAAAAATGTCAGCGATTACTGTACAAAATTTCCCCCTAAAATTTTTACCATTAAATTACCCGTAAAGTACTGAAAAAACAGCTCTTTTATTTCTATTTTATTTCAACAAAGAAGTTTAAAATGTGTCCTTTTCAGGTAAGATTTGTCAAGAGATTTTTCGCACATGCCAAAGCTGGTTTGATATGCAAGGGGTCTATTGACAGATGATCAAACTATGATGTAGTCTATCACCATACGTTTAGGTGTGGGTTGTGAAGCTTTTGTACCTTTTATTTTTGTTGGTGTGTTTTTCTCTGTATTACTATGCAGACTCTATATTCTCGCCATGCCCAAAAGCTACAGTTTGCTTCTCGCCTGAGGAAGACTGTGCTGTGCCAATAATCGGCGAGATAGGTCAGTCTAAAGAGTCCATCTTAGTTCAAGAGTATACATTTACTCTTGAAGCGGTTGCGAATGCTTTAGTTAATGCTAAGAAACGTGGTGTTGATGTTAAAGTCATTTTAGATAAATCGCAACTTTACTCGAAACATAGTGTTATAAATGAATTGTTTGCAAGCGGAATACCAGTTTGGATTGATGATAAACCAAAAATCGCCCATAATAAGGTAATAATTGTCGATAATCAAAAAGTCATCACAGGGTCATTTAACCTCAGTAAAACAGCCGAAAAAGGGAATGCTGAAAATCTATTAATTGTTAAAGAATACCCTGAATTAGTTCAGCAGTATGTGAAGAACTGGGAGGCACGAAAGTCACAATCTTATCAATACGCTCCCTAGATACTTGCTGAAAAGTAGTGGAAAGAATTTTCTAGTCGATTGATATAATTGCGCACGCTATAATAAGGTTTTAAGAATTAGGCGATGGATTACATAAACGATGCTGCTGGTAGTTACACTACCATTCATGATTTTTTCACAATAACGGAACAGGAGACTATAAAGTTCAATACAGTTACAACGGTGTACCCTATGCAACTGACGGGTGCATACATGCCGGAGATAAGTTCTACACTGACAACTTTGTGGACTCGCATTATGGTAAGGAGATAAAAATATACCCTCAAAGTGAACTTTTAGCTAAAGAACATGCTGGAAATATGCTGCCTATTTCAATATTACTGGATAAGGATTTGATAAAAAAATGCTGTCAGAAAAAAGCTAAATTTGTAGAACTAGGAGAGAAATCAGATGGTCTAATGTGTATGATAAGCAAGAGCATATAAAGTGCTACACAATGGAGTTATCATATGATGATATTTGTGCTTATAATAAAGCTTCAACACTTAACATTAAACATGATGCACCAAGTGATCCGCAATGCAGTTTAAATATAGCATTTACAAAGGTTAATGATGATAAACCAGGGTTTTGGCAAAAACTTAAAAACACGTTTTAGCTAAAGTAGAATTCTTCTCAATGGAAAGATTTTGTGGAGGATATTTGTTTACTTTATTTGTCTTGAACTATTGATAAGTCTGTTACAATAAAGTATAACTTTATTAGCTAAATATTACTTGAGACATGGAGATTTTTTGGACAACTCTGGAAAAGACATTGGGCAAAGTTTTTCCTGCTAAAATAGTGAGCTCTTTTTTAGGAATAGGATACTTACCAGGTTGGCAGAGCTATTGGTCTTCTTTTTTAATATTATTTGTTACCGATATCATATTAGTTCTCGTATATGGAGGAGATTTTGTACTATACAAAATACCAAATTCGGGCGTAGTTGTGGCTGCTATTTTTGTGAAGTTGGCAATAGTTATGCTAGTACTACAGTTAGTTGGAATATCCATTTTTCATGTTCAAGACCCTTCAGCGAATAGTGGTGAGAATATAGTAATACAAATAGCATCAGGGCAAGTGTTGACTGTTGCGCTCTCAATGCCAGCAATAATGTCAATTTATCATGCTGTAAGTAAACTCTATGGAAGCATATGTAAGCAGATACTTCAATGTCCGTTTTGGTTTAATGATTTAATGCACTTGTTCTTTTTCTTTATTATACCTTATGCATTTTTTAATATTGTGGAAGTGATAAAACCTTGGCCAATAAGTTCAATACAGCTCAGTTATAACAATGCAATATCAATTACATTTGAGGGGATTTTCCATACGTCTTATGCAGTAATTTTGCTGTATTTGACTGCGTTTATATTCTGCGATTTAACTATGCATAACGCAATTGTCCTAAACAAGAGCATAATTCAATATGTGAAAGAAAATTCAGTAGTCTTGAGTGACTACTTGCATAGCACTGTAAAAAAAATAAATATTGAATAGTACCTATTTGCTTGTATATTCAGTATAAAAAGTGTTCAGTTTACATGAATCTACAAAGCATAATAAAGGAATTGCAAGATTTTTGGGCTGGTGAAGGGTGTATTATACTCCATCCTTACACATCTGAAGTTGGAGCTGGAACATTGCATCCTGCAACAATCATGTCAGCAATTGACACAAAACCAACAAAAATTGCGTATCTACAACCTGTAATTAGGCCAGCAGACGGACGCTATGGTGATAATCCTAATCGCTTATATCAACACCATCAATATCAAGTTATAATCAAACCTTCTGGTAATAATTTGCAGGATATTTACTTAAGTAGCTTAAAAGTTCTTGGTATATCTACAGAGAAGTATGATATTAAATTTATTGAAGATGATTGGGAAAATCCAAGTGTTGGTGCGTCAGGGCTAGGGTGGGAGGTTACATGTAACGGAATGGAGGTAGCACAACTTACTTATATACAGCAAGTAGGAGGTATTGACTGCAAAATAATTCCTGGCGAGGTAGCGTATGGGCTAGAACGTTTGGCAATGTGCACACAGGGTGTGGATAATGTTTATGATATAATTTGGAACAACAACGGTGTGACTTATGGAGACATTTTTAAACAAAGAGAATATGAATTTTCTTATCTGGCGCTTGATTATTATGATACTAAAGTGGTACAGCAGCAGTTTAAGGACACGGAAAAACTATGTAAATTTCTTATCGGAAAAGAATTACCAGTAGCAGCTTATGACCAATGCATTAAAACTAGCCACCTACTTAATCTGCTTGATGCAAGAGGTGTGCTTGGTGTGAATGAGCGTACAGTGTATATTGGTAGAGTGAGAGAGCTGACAAAAAAATGTTGTGAGTTATATATGAGTAAGTAACATATGTCATCACAATTGTTATTTGAATGCCTTGCAGAAGAAATACCACTGAGAATGCAAAATTCAGCTGCAGCTCAAGTTAAGGGTTATGTTGCTAATGCTTTCAATAAAAATAATGTGAAATTTGCATCTATAGAGGTTTTTATAACGGCACGCCGCATCACTCTTTTTGTTGATAGTATAAGCATTTCGGGACTCAAGGGTTCTAATAACGAAGTTAAAGGACCAAATGTTAACGCATCAAAAAGTGCCGTTGAAGGTTTTTTAAGGAAAAATGGGAAAAGTGAGACAGATTTATTCGTTCGCAAGGTAGGTAATGAAGACTTTTACTTCATCAAAAAGGATGTTTGCTTATTTAATGTCCAAGAGTTTCTCAAGAATCTACTAGAGGAGATGTTGAAAAATTTCTCTTGGCCAAAAAGCATGAGGTGGAGTGAAGAAAAAGAAAGATGGGTTAGGCCAATTAAAAGCATTCTATGCGTTTTGAATGATGAGATAATACCTATATCTTTTGCAGGAGTTACAGCATGCAACGTAACGTATGGTCATAGATTTCTCTCAAGCGGTACGGCGCTCACTGCTGGAACACCTAAAGACTACTTTGCATTGCTGGAAAAAAACAATGTCATTCTCCAGTCAGATAAAAGAAAACAATTTATACTTGATCAGATCAATAAATTCATAAAAGGACAGAGTTTACAACTTGAAGAAAATGATTATTTACTGAGTGAATTAGCGGGGCTTATAGAGTGGCCGATTGTGCTGTTTGGCAAAGTAGATCAAGAAAAGTCATCTGGGTTACCGAAGGAAGTAGTTCTTAGCATAATTAATACGCAGCAAAAATATCTTGCTTTAAGTAATGGGCAAAGAATTTCGCACTTTGTCACTGTTGTCAATGTTAACAATGATGAAGTTGTCAAGGGGCATGAAAGAATATTGGAAGCACGTCTTGCTGATGCCCAGTTTTTGATATCTCAGGATAAAAAGAAAAATCTGGATTATTATGTCAAGAAATTAGATTCGATATTGTTTCATGCTTCTCTTGGTAGCGTTGGAGAAAAAGTAAAGCGGATTATAGCTCTATCAAAATATGTAGCCATATATGTTCCGCGTGCTTCACTAATTAAAGTTGAGCGTGCTGCATATTTAGCAAAGGCAGATCTTGCAACGTCGATAGTAAAAGAGTTTCCAGAGTTGCAAGGAACAATGGGTGGTTATTATGCTTCTTACTTTCGAGAGGATGAAGAAATAGTGGAAGCTATAACTGAGCATTATAAACCGATCGGATCAGAGCAAGAATGTCCTAAATCTCCTGCTGCAATTGCTGTAGCCATTGCTGATAAAGTAGATAGTTTGGTTGGTTTGATTGCAGCAGGTGAAAAGATCTCAGGTTCATATGATCAGTTTGGTTTGCGAAGAATGACAATTGGTGTAATTAGAACAATACTTGAGAATAACTTGCATATTCCGGTTAAGCTATTGATAAATAAGTCGGTATTTTTATATCCAAAACTTACATTTACTGAGGATGTAACATCATTTGATCAATCTAATAAGCTGAGTAAGGAAAAATTTTCAGAACTAGTGCTTAAATTCTTCCTGAAGAGATTCAAGGTTATTTTAAGGAACAGGGGTATAAGGCAAGATGTTGTAAGTTCAATATTATATAAAACTGATATTAATGATCTGCTAACAGCAGAAAAGCAAACTGTTGTATTAGACCATTATATTAGTACACCTGAAGGTGAACAGGTTATGAGCACTTATAAAAGGGTCAGTAACATAGTTAACAAAGCAGAAAAAAATGACAGCACTACTTATGGTGCATCTTGTAATAAGAAGTTTTTGATTGATAGTGAAGAAATAGCACTATCAAATTGTGCTATAACTGTTTGTAAAAGTATTAAACAAGCAATAAAAAATGGTTACTTCAATACAGCACTTGATGAACTTACTGGTTTTGCTCCATTTATCAACCGATTTATGGACAGTGTAAAGATCAACTGTGATTCTGACAAGCTGAGAAGAAATAGGTTGTCTTTGCTTGCAAGTGTTGTTTCCATCTTTCACCTAGTAGCAGATTTTAGCCTCATACAAGTTAAACAATGGGCCATGTCATAAATGTTCAGGCGATAAAAAAACAAATCGAGTTGTCTCCACAGTCTTGTGGCGTGTATAAGATGATAGGAGAGAAGGATAAGGTTTTATACGTTGGAAAAGCAAAAAATTTAAAATCAAGGTTATCTAGCTACCTTCGATATGAAAACCTTTCTGAACGAATCAAAGTTATACTCTCTCAGGTTGTTGAGATTAAGACCTTTCTAACTGAAAATGAAGTAGATGCACTGCTTCTTGAAGCGCAGTTAATAAAATCATTGAAGCCACCTTATAATATTGTGCTCAAGGACGGAAAATCTTATCCTTATATAACAATTTCCAAACACGATTATCCAAGAATAGCACGATACAGAAGCAAGTTTAAAAAGGGTGAGTTTCACTATTACGGTCCCTTTCCATCTGCCGATGCTGTTAAGCAGACTATATTGTCATTGCAAAAAGCTTTCCTTTTGAGAGTATGTTCAGATCGATATTTCTCCTCAACAAAAAGACCATGTCTTGAGTATCAAGTTAAGCGCTGTTCAGCACCGTGCGTAAATAAAATCACGAAAGGTGATTACTGCCAATCAGTAAAACAAGCGCGAGATACATTGCTTAGAAGAAATAAGGAAGTGAAAGAACAATTACTTTCCACAATGAGAAAGTGCAGTAGTGAGGAAAATTATGAGCTTGCTGCTGTATATAGAGATCGAGTAAAATTTCTTGAGCAAATTCAAATGCAGCGAACGGATTTTTCCTTTGAAAAAGATGCAGACTTTTTCAGCATTGTACGTGAAGACGATCTGGCATGCATTGGTGTGTTATCGTTCAGAAATAAAGACAACTATGGAAGTACTCCTTACTTTATTGGGAACTGCAATGATCATCCAGACGATGAAATTTTATCCACCTTTCTAATCAATTTGTATAATTCAGCTAACATACCTCCAGCACAAATTTATGTTCCTGTTTTTTTTACAGGTAAGGAAATCGTTAAGCAGGCAATACGTAACGTTACTCAAAAACCAATAAAAGTTTTGCATG
>NZ_JACZHU010000031.1:8220-10298 GCF_020278605.1 Wolbachia endosymbiont of Mansonella perstans
AACATAGTTTGTTGAAATTCGTTTATGATAATTCTCAGCATAGCTTGAAGCAGAAGCTTACTGATTATAAAAAAAGTCTGGAAAAACTTGAGGGGCTTAGTAAA
The DNA here is from genome assembly GCF_020278605.1 of Wolbachia endosymbiont of Mansonella perstans. NCBI lineage: Bacteria > Pseudomonadati > Pseudomonadota > Alphaproteobacteria > Rickettsiales > Anaplasmataceae > Wolbachia > Wolbachia endosymbiont of Mansonella perstans. The sequence goes on from NZ_JACZHU010000031.1 coordinate 8,325, forward strand.
GTTTTCTTGTTACCAAATGTTCCAAAGCGTATCGAGGTTTATGATAATAGCCATACATCTAGAAATCAACAAGTTGGTGTGATGATTGTTGCAGGGCAGGAAGGTTTTTTAAGAAGTGAATACAGAAAATTTACTATAAAAGAAGAAATTTCAGGTGATGACTATAAAATGATGAGAGAGGTGCTGACCAGACGTTTCTCCGGTAAGATAAAAGACATAATTCCCGATTTTCTATTGATTGATGGTGGGCCTGGGCATGTCTCCATAGTAAAAAATGTATTAGAAATATTGAATATAAATATTCCTTTTGCTTGCATGGCAAAGGGTTCCTATCGCAACGCAGGGAATGAGAGATTTTATATGCCGGGCAGAGAAGAATTTACTCTAGCAAATGACAGCAAAGTCATGCTTTATTTACAATCGCTGCGTAATGAGGCTCATCGTTTTGCAGTCGCTTCACATAGAAAAAAGCGCGATAAACAGCCTTTCGTTTCAACGTTAAGTAAAATAACTGGCATTGGTGGCAAAAGAAAAAATGCGTTGATGTTTCATTTTGGTTCAGTGGAAAACATAAGCAAAGCTTCCCTGGCCGAAGTTCAGAGCGTAGCTAGGATTAGTAAGGAATTAGCAAAAGCTGTTCTTGAACATTTGAATGACAAAAAGTAAACTTTCTACAGTGTGTGTTACGCTTCTTGCCTCAAATTTTTTGCAACATCAAGTGCAGCATAGGTGAATATTGCACTCGCACCTGCGCGTTTAAAGCCAATTAAAGACTCATAAATTACTTTGTCATAATCCAGCCAGCCATTGTTTGTTGCAGCTTTTATCATTGCGTACTCACCACTTACTTGGTAAGCAAAAATTGGAAAATTGAACTTATCGCTTGCTGTTTTTATTACATCCAAGTATGGCATACCTGGTTTTATCATAATAAAATCTGCACCTTCATTTATATCCATTTCGACTTCGCAAATTGCCTCTCTTGCATTTCTGTAATCCATTTGATAGCCACTTTTATCAATAGAACTGGATGGTACGCATGAACCGATAACTTGTCTGAATGGTGCATGGAAGCTGGAGCAGTATTTCACTGCATAAGATAGTATTGATACATCTTGAAAGCCATTATCATCTAATGCTTTTCTTATTTTCCCTATTCTACCATCCATCATATCAGAAGGGGCAACTATATCACATCCCGCTTTTGCTAAAGCAAGTGCTTGCTTTAGCAACACTGGCACAGTTTCATCGTTTTCTACGTCTATCCGATTGTTTTTTAAAATGCCATCATGACCATGAGTGGTGTATGGATCAAGTGCAACGTCTGCGATAATGCCAATGCCCGGCACCTTTAATTTTACAGCACGAATTGCTTTGCAGATTAAATTGTCCAGACTGTATGCTTCCTCAGCATTTTCAGATTTTAATTTACTGTCAACTACAGGGAAAATTGCAATAGCATTAATTCCTAAATCCTCAACTTCCTGAGCTATGGAAACCAATTCGTCTATCGAGTAACATTTTATGCCAGGTAAGCCAGGAATTGGTTCGGTTGTTTCTTCTCTACCGTGAACAAACAGGGGAAAAATCAAGTCGTTTAATGATAAAATACTTTCACTTGTTAAGTTGCGAATCCATTTACTTGATCGTCTACGCCTTAACCGTGTGTTTGGAAAATTAAACATCGTATTTATTGTGCTAGACAAAACTTAACCTGACAGAAGAACTGAGGTAGTCAAAACTAATATTAGAGTCTTATTCAATGCTATTAATATTTTTCTGAAAAGCAATATATTTGCTATAAAAAAATAGATTTCTTATATAAAATCTCAATGGTAACAGGACAAATTAAAGATACCGTTTTGCCGGTCAACAATGGTATCATCCAAGTACCCCCCTTCTCTTGCCATCCAAATAGCTGACGCTGGGATCCAGGATGCTACTTTAGTAAAAAATACTTAAGAAATTTACTAG
>NZ_JACZHU010000032.1:0-10136 GCF_020278605.1 Wolbachia endosymbiont of Mansonella perstans
ATTGGGATCCATGATGTTGCTTTATCAATAAATATTTAAGAAATTTGCCAAATGAGAAAAAAAGGCAAAAGAAACCCAGTTGGTGGCTAGTGATTTATATTAACTTTATAAATTAGTGTTTTTTTATTCTAAACGTCTAATCTAGCTGCTTTTAAACCTTAACTGACCTAAATTTAAATGTTAAGAGATTCACTAAACAGAAAAAAGGCAAAAGAAACCCAGTTAGCTAGTTATTCACTATCTATCTTTTAAATTGGCATTTTTTTATTGTCTTAAATGCTTTAATAAACGCATTTTAGCTTATACTAGGTAAAAACCTTGAAAGTTTATAAAGGCATGAGGTGCACATAGTGAAAAAATTAAACAACAATACGCCAAGTACATTGAGTTTTTGTTGTTTGATCTGTACGGATTGAAGATAAACAATAGCTTCAATACTATGAATAAGGATGACGGCAAAGGTTGTCAAGTAGTTTTTTCTCATATGCCAAAATCAGTTTATTATGCGAGAGATCTATTAACCTCCGGTTGCTGCCAAACAAGCTATAGCTTACCTATCAATCTCACCAAAAACTATATCGAGCGAACCAATAATTGCTGCAATGTCAGCAAGCATGTGTCCTTTTGACATGAAGTCCAAGGCTTGCAAATGCGCAAAGCCAGGCGCTCTTATTCTGCACCTATAGGGCATATTAGTGCCATCTGAAACTATATATACTCCAAACTCACCTTTTGGTGCTTCAACAGCTGCATAAGCTTCACCTTCTGGTACATGATACCCTTCTGAATAAAGCTTAAAATGGTGAATGAGAGCCTCCATGGACGCTTTCATCTCCGCTCTTGGTGGTGGAGAAATCTTTCTGTCTTCAGTTTTTACTGGTCCTTCGGGCATTTTTTCTATACACTGCTTTACCAAACTAACAGATTGCCTAATCTCCGCCATCCTGACCAAATAACGGTCATAACAGTCACCATTTTGGCCGATTGGTATATCAAAATCCAGTTGGTCGTATATTTCATATGGTTGGCTTTTCCGCAAATCCCAAGCAAGCCCAGCAGCACGTAGCATTGGTCCGCTAAAACCCCAGTCAAGCGCCTGTTTGATCGATATTTCACTGATTCCTACAGTACGTTGTTTCCATATCCTATTTTCTGTCAAAAGCTCATCAACGTCATCTATATACTGCGAAAATTGCTCTATGAACTTTGTAATATCCTCGATCAAACCTTCTGGTATATCTGCTGCTACTCCACCTGGCCTAATGTAAGCTGCATGAAATCTTGCACCTGAAGCCCTTTCGTAAAATGCCAATATTTTTTCTCTTTCTTCAAAGAGCCATAAAAGAGGAGTCATTGCTCCAACATCCAGTGCTTGAGAAGAAATATTGAGTAAGTGATTTAGTATTCTGGTCAGCTCACAAAACAAAACACGCAAATACTTTGCTCTGACTGGTACTTCACACTGCAACAATTTCTCTACACACAGTGAATATGCGTGCTCTTGTGACATTGGTGATACATAGTCAAGACGATCAAAATACGGCAAAGCTTGGAGATACGTTTTGTGCTCTATTAACTTTTCAGTGCCACGGTGCAAAAGCCCAATATGTGGATCTGCTCTTTCGATCACTTCACCATCCATTTCCAGTACAAGACGCAACACTCCATGTGCAGCCGGATGCTGAGGTCCAAAATTCAACACCATTGTTTTTAAATCTGACATATCTGATAACTTAAGGTATTGAAATTATATAGACTGAAGTACATTAAAAGTCAATTTGAAACCTCTGTTATATAATTGACATTGATTGCGAAATTATGCAATAACAAAGAATTATAATAATCTGAAAGAGGAAGTTCATACCTGATCAAAAAAAGTTTGCATCATATATGTGGCGATAACCATAGGGCCTTAGCTGGGTATTATATATTGCTTTAGTACTATGTAGGGGAATTCCATACTCCCGTTCAGGAACGCTTGTGGTGAGCTGCATAAGTAATGCAATAGAAAGGCGATGAGCTAATAATGTGTACTTTTAGTAATGAAATCTTAGTTAAAAGGATTTAAATTCACTGTGTATTTTTATTGAAAAAAATGTGTGTAGAGCATAATGTTGACACTAAGTCTTTATTTAAGTTGATTAATCAAGAAAATCAAAAAGAAAAGGAAAGAGTTAAAGAGTTTATTAAGTACTTTTATAATTTTGTCTATAATAGCGACCTAAAGATCAATGATAAATTTCTTCTGTACATTGCAGAAGACGCATACAACTTCATCTTTAAAAAAGAGAGAGAAGAAAGTAAGTTAATGGTAAGCAATGTAAATGATGTACCAGGGATAGAAGGCAATTTTACTATAATTAAAGTAGCAAATGACGACATGCCTTTTCTGGTTGACTCTATTATTGCCACCATTAAGTCGCATAATTTAACTATATGCTATTACAGCAACAGCATAATTAACATCCAAAGAAAAAGTGGCCTTATTAATGAGATTTGCCATTTAGAAGATGATAATGGTGTCAAGGAATCGGTGATATACGTGGTTATTAAAGGCATAAGTGACAGTTTTGTTGATACACTAAAAGAGTCTCTACACAGAACACTGAAGGCGGTTAATTGCGTTGTAAAAGATTGGCATCTGATGCTGCAGAAGCTTGATGAGGCAAGTCTTTCTGTCATCCCAGTACTTAATAATGGGATCCAGGAAAAGGATTTTCTAGCTTGGTTGAAGAATAACAACTTTGTATTTTTAGGTTATCAAGAATGCATTCCTGATGAAGATGGAAAGTTCGTTCCAAGTGGTAAGGAAAATCTTGGTTTAATGAAAGCAAGTGAAGAGTATAAAAATGTATTGGTTCCTTGTGTTGATCTTGATTGTTTATACATATTGAGGTCAGATCTGATTTCAATAGTTCATCGGCGTACGTACATGAATTGTATAGGAGTGAGAGAATTTAATGATCAGGGTAACGTGATAAAGGAACGGAGTTTTTTTGGATTGTTTACCTCTATAGCTGAAGTTCAAGATATTCGAACTATTCCGGTAATAAAGGATAAAATTGAAATAATAGAGAAAAGGGCAGGATTCATACCAGGTGGCCACAACAATAAGGCTTTAATTTCTATCTTGCAAGCATTCTCTTGTGATGAATTATTCCAGTCCAATGAAGATGAGTTGTTTAAAATTTGTACTTCGATTATGTCTCTTGCAATTAGACCAAAAGTCAAATTGTTTTTAAGAGAGGTGGGGGACTTTATCAGTTGCATAGTGTTGATGCCGATGCGTTATGCTAGTGCCAGGTTAATGTTCAAAATACGTGACATATTGAAGGATGAAATAAATGCAAAAGGTGCAGATATTTATAACCATCACATTATAAACGAATATGACTTGATGAAGTTGCATGTAGTGCTAAAAGCTGAAGGTGCTAGTGTTCTTGATGATGAAGTTCTGCGTATCGAAAACAAATTGAGAAACATTACAGAAAAGTGGGAAGATCGTTTTATAGATAACCTATATAATACCTTCGGTACTATTGAGGATGTATTTATCCGTTATTGCAAGGCATTTCCGGTAAGCTATCAAGAGAGTTTCGAACCCAACGACGCATATTACGATATGAAGAAATTGGAGATAGTAAGGAAAAAGAGAGTGAGTGAGGTCGATTTAAGACTTACTCGTGACAATCTCAATTATCAATTAAAAGTTTATACTCCAAGTAATGGCGGCCTTGAATTATCAAAGATATTGAGAATTACTAAGAATTTGGGGGCGAAAATTCTATCTCACAATGGTTATTACATAGAAATTAACGGTGGAATATGGATACACCATTTTGTGTTGTCGAGGGTCGATGAGCTAATAGACAACATTACTCTGAAAGAGCAGTTCGAGATAACGCTTGCAAAAGTGTTTAGAAGAGAAATTAAAAATGACTATTTCAACAGTTTGATTATTATTGCTGGGCTGGAGTGGAAAGAGGTACTTCTAATTAGAACGCTAAGTGCTTACCTAAAGCAAACGTCATTTAAATACAACCCAGAATATGTTCAAAAAGTGGTTTCAGAGTATCCAAAGATAGTGAGGTATTTGATACAATTATTTCATGCAAGATTTGATCCTAGTATAGATATTGATAGAGCAGAAACTACAGACATCTTCAGAGAGAAAATTGAGGAGCTTCTAAAAGAGATCAGCAATGTTTCACATGATTACGTTATACGTTCGATATTTAACTTGATAATGGCTATTTTAAGGACCAGTTATTATCAAGATGATAAACCATATTTATCTACAAAATTTGATTCAAGTAAAATAAATGGTTTGCCTGATCCGCGTCCATATCGTGAGTTGTACGTGTATTCGAACCTTTTTGAGGGAATACATTTAAGAGGAGGAAAACTAGCGCGTGGTGGTTTAAGGTGGTCGGATAGGACGGAAGATTTTCGTACTGAAGTTTTGGGACTCATGAAAGCTCAGATGACGAAAAACGCGGTGATAGTCCCTGTTGGTGCAAAGGGTGGGTTTATAATAAAGAAAGTTTATAGGGATAAAAATATCTTAAGAGAGAAAGGTGTTGAGTGCTATAAGAATTTTATCAGAGGAATGCTTGATATTACTGATAATGTAGTTGATGGTAAAATAATTCCACCAGAAAATGTTATCAGGTATGACGAAGATGATCCATACCTAGTAGTTGCAGCAGATAAAGGCACTGCTTCATTTTCTGATTATGCCAACCAAATAGCTTCTGAGTATAATTTTTGGCTTGGCGATGCATTTGCATCTGGCGGATCAGCAGGTTACGACCACAAAAAGATGGGTATTACAGCAAGAGGTGCGTGGATTGCAGCACAAAGGCATTTTTGGAGAATGAATAGGGATATTTATCAAAATATAACTGTTGTTGGAATTGGAGATATGGCTGGCGATCTATTTGGAAATGGCATGCTGCTTTCAAAAAATATGCGTTTAATCGGCGCATTCAACCATATGCATATTTTTGTTGACCCGAATCCTGATACAGAAAAGAGTTTCGCAGAACGTAAACGTCTCTTTGAGTTGCCATTTTCAACTTGGATGGATTATAGCAAAGATTTGATTTCTGAGGGTGGTGGGGTATTTGAACGCAGTAGCAAGCAATTAAACATTTCTCAAGAAATAAAAAGATGTTTCGACATAACAGAAGATACGTTATCTCCAAACGACTTAATACGATATCTGTTGAAAGCAAGAGTGGATTTTATATGGAATGGAGGAATTGGTACGTTTGTCAAAGCGAAAAGTGAAAGCCATGACATGGTAGGTGACAAAGCAAATGATGAGTTAAGAGTGAATGGTGAGAATATTAGAGCTTCTATGTTCATAGAGGGTGGTAATCTCGGTTGCACGCAGCTTGGAAGAATAGAGTATGCAGAGAAGGGTGGATATATCAATGCAGATTTTGTTGATAATTCGGCAGGAGTAATATGTTCTGATTTGGAAGTTAACATCAAAATTGCATTTGTTTCGATTATGAAAGGAGGGGGCATTTCCTTAGAAAAAAGGAACGAAATACTAGCTAGTATGGTAGACGAAGTTGCATTTAAGGTACTTGAGGATCATAACAGGATTGAAACAAAAGCATTACTTCTTGAGTGCTTGCAAGCTAAGGAAAGGCTAGAACAGCATCACAGATTATTACTCAGCTTGGAGAGATCTGGGTTGCTAAACCGAAGTGTGGAATTTCTTCCAGCTGATGAGGAAATAGCGAGAATGTTGACTGGAGCAGAGGGTTTTAGTTCTCCTCAGCTTTCTGTCCTGATATCTTACGCTAGAACAGCAATAGAAAATGGAATTATACATTCCAGCTTGCCTGAAAAAGATTCCTTGTGTCGTGATTACTTGCTAAACTACTTTCCACAAAAAATGGTAACAGAGTTTAAGGATTACATATTGAAGCACCAACTTCGCAGAGAGATTATCTCCACTTGCATTGCAAACGATGTAGTGAATAGGATGGGGTGTATATTTATTAATAATCTAGTTAAAAATACTGGAATCAAAGTGCATGAAGCAGTTAATGTTTATATTGTTGTTAACCGTTTATATAGTTTAAATAACCTGTGGCAGAAAATTGATGAATTGGATGGCAAGATTGATGTTAACTCGTACTTGCAAATAGTGAGAAATGTGCAAAAGTTTATTGGTAGAGTATCATTTTGGTTAGTAGAAAATCTCAGCAAACTCGGCTCTATAGAGCTGGATGATGTCACAAAATTTAAGGATGCAATTGAGACTTTAGGCCAGAACCTAACTGATGTTTTAGATGAACATCTATTGAAGGTCTATCACCATGGGTCTGCTTCTTTAGTGGAACTTAATATAAATAAAGATCTAGCAAAAAAAGTTGCTGATCTGTGCATTTTGGCCTATGCACTGGACGTTATATCCATTTCTGGGCAGACATCTTTACCTATTCTTGACACTGGTAAAATATACTTTGAGTTAAAGTCGCTACTGAGATTCGATCTGATTAGAACAATTGCTATCAAGATAAAAAGTCATTCTTCTTATTGGGACCGCAGCTTAATTAATGATTTATTGGATGATTTAAGCAATTATCATCATAAGCTAACTGTCAAAGTTATAAAATCTACCAGTAACTGTGAAGATAAAGTTCAAACCTGGGCTTGCAATGATACGGATTGCATAGAACGTTACAATAGTTTCTTAGATGAGATGGTTGCTTCTAAGCTTGATTTAAGTAAATTAATATTTATAATAAGAAGAATTGAAATACTTGCCTCGTAGGAAAAATGTTCAACATAGGTCTTTCAGAAATTTTAGTTGTAGCACTAGTAAGTATAGTTGTTCTCGATAAGAATAAAATACCTACGTTTATTGACCTTATTAGGAATATACATAGGTATTTTATGATTGCAAAGTCGAGAGTTAAGAAGTTGTTAAAAGATGCTGGAATCGAAGATTTGTATAGAGAGTATAGTGTCGAGAAGGTAAATTATATAGTTGGTAAAGATGGTAAGTTTTATCCTAGTTACAATATAGGTAATACATCTAAAGGTAATGACAGCGAAGATTCTGGTAGTAGATGATGTACTATCTAATGTTAAGCTTTTAGAAGCTCGACTAAAAGCGGAGTACTATACAGTTATTGTAGCTCATGATGGTAAAGAAGCTGTAGATTTGGTAGCAAAGCAGCAGCCAGATATTATATTACTCGATATCATGATGCCGAAAATAAATGGCTTTGAAGTTTGTAAGAGCCTAAAGAGTAATCCCTTAACAACCCATATTCCAATAATTATGGTGACTGCGCTGCACGACACTCACGATAGAGTGCAGGGCATTAATGCTGGCGCAGATGACTTTCTAACTAAACCAATAGATGAAACTGCTCTGTCTGCAAGAATCAGATCCCTCACGCGTTTGAAGATGGTAATAGATGAGTTGCGTTTGAGAGGAGAAACTAACGCTGAGATTGGTGGGGTAACAGGAAGCAGTATCATGGATTATTCCAACCAGATTTTTAATGCTAACATACTTGTTGTGGATGAGGATGTCTTTCAAGCAGAACAGATATATAATGTACTGAGTCAACGTTTTTGTTCAATTAAAGTGCTGAATGATCCAACTGAGGCATTGAAAATTGGTATTGAGGATAACTACGACCTGATTATTTCCGACATGCAATTTTCGCAAACTGATGGCCTACGTTTGTGTTCTGAGTTTCGCAGTAAAGTGGAGACACGTTACACGCCAATTCTGATTCTCTCTGAAGATTATGATAAAAGCAATTTAGTAAAAGCGCTTAATGTGGGTGCTAACGATTACTTAATAGTACCGCTGGACGAGAGTGAGTTAATAGCAAGAGTTAATTTACAAGTGAAACGTAAGAGGTATCAAGATGCCTTGAGAATGAACTTGTTCAATAATGCAGAAATGTCTATAAAGGATCCGCTAACTAACTGTTACAATAGAAGATATTTTGATACGCACTTGAAAAACATTGTTAAAGATTCTGTAGAGAAGGATAGAAGATTATCTCTTATGATACTTGATATAGACTATTTTAAGGTAGTAAATGACGATTTTGGGCATAGTGCTGGGGATGAACTTTTAAAGCAAATGCAGAAGAGAATCTCTGAAAATATCAGAGTGACGGATTTGCTAGCTAGGTTTGGTGGTGAGGAATTTGTTGTTGTAATGCCAGATACCAATATATCAGATGCATACACTGTTGCAGAGAGAATACGTGAAATTATCGCTACAGAACCTTTTGAGCTCTCAGGCGAAAACACGACTCATAGTGTGACTGTGAGCATTGGAGTTGCAGAAATGCAAAAATCTGATCTTGATAATATTAAAAAATTTATAGTACGTGCTGACAGATACCTATATAAAGCAAAAAATAATGGCAGAAATAGAGTAGTTACTGGCTAACTCAGAGTGTAACAGCATAAAAATTACCATCAATTCAAATTCACAATTTCAAAAAAGTTGTTGTAGTCGAAAATATTTGTGCTATAGATAGTAAGTTTACATAATCTAGTTACAATTATTGTAAACTTAAAGAACTAGTGTTATTTGGAGGATTTATGGCTTAAGACAATGGTAATCTACTAGGGCCCATTATAGTAGCGGGTTCTTTGCTACAGTAGGAGCAGTACTAGAGGCTGCATGAGTGATGGCGTTACTAGGGGTAGGAACGGGAATAGTGGTAGCTAATGTGGATGCTAGGAACGAAGATTTACGAACAAGCAGAGTCTAACCGGAGGCTTTTTACGAATCACAAAGAAGGGAAGCTCATGGTAGGGAGGGATTATGATAATAGTAATGATGACTGTTCAATACAATTTTATCAGAAACAACAGAAAGCGTATTTACATTTATCGCAACTTATATCAAATAATTTTCAAGATGCATTGATTGAACCAATAAAACAAGGTCTCTACTTGCCTTCTTTTAAAACAAGGAATGTTAAAATTAATGGTAAGTGTACTGCTGCCACTTGTGGGTTATCTCAGGCTTTACTATCACAAAGCGGTGAATCATTTTTAAGCAACTTAAAGACTTCCGCAGAAATTTACGAGCGTATAGTACAGGGTAAGCAGGTACCTAAAGAGGAAAAAAACAGAAGTTTTTGCTTTTAGTAAACTGCTTGATAAACTTGAGAGACAGTTAGATTTTTCTACGAATAGCCTGTCTTTAAACTTATTTCATGCTCAGAGCTATAAAACGCTTGGTGATTTATCAAATTATATGGCTGGAATTAAAGGCAATTTTGCCATTCACTTGGTAATAGGTAATCACGTTGTTGCGATTTACAGAATAGATGATAATTATACTTATTTTGACAATAACGCAGCGTTTATTTCTGAATTAAAAAGTGTCGATCAGTTTATAAGATTGTAGAAAAAGGAATAGAATCTGCTGGCTATAAAATAAAGAAAGAAGGTTTGCTTATTAAACACTTTGATGTCGATAAGGCTAATAATCTACTGCCCAGTGAAGGTAAACAAATTCTAGCAAAAGAAATTAAAACAGAACATCAACTTCTAGCAGAACAAGATATAAAGAGCTTGGTCTTATTAAGATTAATGGTCAAAAACTATCCAGGGTACAGTTATATGACTCTGGAACCAAAATTCATGTAGAAGGTAGCGTACCGGTACTTATTAATGCTAATATGAATCTAAGTAGCAAAAAATTCCAAGATCATCTAGATAAAAAAGAAATAAGTATGACAACTAGAGAATATCTTGGTCACTTGAAAAGTAGCAAGAATGTGGAGGAAGTAATGCAAGCAACCAAGGTAATTCCTTTTGAAGACTCAAGTAGTAAAATTAGAGATGCAGAGAAAACGCGCAAGACATGTAATAAGCCTTAATCTTATTTAAGTGGTATAATAATAAGTAGTTAACCAGTGAGAACAAGGGCGATAGGGAGCACTGCTAGCTGAAATGACACCCTCTCCTGTCACTCAAGTGGTCTTTTCTTGTCATCCAAAGTAGATGACATTTGTATCTGGGATCTAATGTTACTTTATGACAGTGCCATGAAAGTGGTCCCCTCCTATCATTCCAGCGCGTGATGCACAGCTGTACGAATATTAATTATGGAAAGGAAAGAA
>NZ_JACZHU010000033.1:0-10092 GCF_020278605.1 Wolbachia endosymbiont of Mansonella perstans
TATATGTTTCGTTTTGAAAGAGGCCAATTCTAATTTCAAAACCTGCGAGTTGTAGTATTTTTTCTATGGCAAATACGTTCTCTATATACATTTTATTTCGCGTGTAGTTCTCTGGTATTATGAGAATTTTTTTATGTTGTTTTTCTTTAAAATAGCTCTTCATTAGTTCTGCCGCCGTTGCTTTTGATACCTCACTTAGATTGTTGAACCCTGCAGGAAACAAATTAGCGTCTATAGGGGCGATTTTGTAACCGGAGTTTCTGAGGTCTATGGAGCTATAAAACGGCAATGTGAGGCCATTAAACTTCTTCTCAAACCAACTATTTAAACTTTTTTTTAATTTTGGATGAATTATATTTTGCATCTGCGCTTTTAATGTTATAAGGAAGGTATTATATTATAAGCTATAATTAAACATATTTGGCAAATTTGATTGGAGATTAAAGTATAATGAAATTACCATTTGAAGTGACAGAAAATGATTCAACGTGACAGCAGTAAAATGTATGGAACTACCATACTGTCAATTAGAAGAGACAAAAGTGTAGTAGTAATAGGCGATGGGCAGGTTTCACTGGGCCACACTGTTATAAAATCCGGAGCAAAAAAAGTCAGACGCCTTTCTGGTGATTCTGCAATTGCCGGTTTTGCAGGGGCAACAGCTGATGCATTTACTCTTTTTGAAAGGCTTGAATCTAAACTTGATAGGCATCCAGGACAATTAATGAGAGCATGCGTTGAACTTGCAAAAGATTGGAGAATGGATAAATACTTAAGAAAATTGGAAGCTATGATGATTGTTGCAGATAAATCTATTTCATTAGTGATTACAGGAACAGGTGATGTTCTTGAACCTGAAGATGGGATCGCAGCTATTGGTTCTGGGGGAAGTTTTGCTCTATCCGCAGCAAGAGCTTTAATTGATGTAAAAGGAATATCAATAGAGGAGATTGGAAAAAGAGCTATGAGAATAGCAGCTGATATATGTGTTTATACAAATCATAATGTAGTTATTGAAAAGATAGAGGGATAGTATGTCTTCTGAACAAAAAATTTTATGCACTAATTTCTCCAATCAGCCCGTGAGGTTTTCAGAAGGGCAGTTTTATGGTAGTGATACCTACAATAAGAGAAATGACCTCTATAAAGATGCTAAAAATGGCTGTGATTCAAATAACAACAACGCTCAAGTTAATAGCAGTACACAAGTCTTATTGGACGATCTACCGCCACAAAAGATAGTTAAGGAGTTGGATAGGTTCATAATTGGACAGAATGATGCAAAGCGTGCTGTCGCTATTGCACTCAGGAATCGTTGGCGTCGCAATAAAGTTCCTCTTCCTTTACGTGATGAAATCATACCTAAAAATATACTGATGATTGGCCATACAGGGATTGGGAAAACAGAAATAGCTCGTCGCTTAGCAAAGCTTGCAGGTGCACCATTCATAAAAGTTGAAGCAACGAAATTTACCGAAATAGGATATGTCGGGCGTGATGTTGACTCGATAATACGTGATTTAGTTGATGCAGCAATAGTTTTAGTTAAAGAGAAAGCTCGCAAAGCTCTAGCTAAAAAAGCTTTGAATTTAGCTGAGAGGATAATAATCAATTCTATGGTCGGTGAAGATGCAACCGAAGAGAGTAAAAGAGTTTTCAGAGAAAAATTGAGGAATAAAGAGTTTGAAGATGGGGAAGTTTCCATTAATGTCAGAGAAAGTAAGAGTATGCTACCAGCTTTTGATATACCAGGCATGCCAGGTGGGCAAGTTGGCGTGGTGAACGTCACAGAATTAGTGGGCAAGATGTTTAATGGGGGCAAAAAAACAAAACCCATTACAGTTAAGGTAAAAGAAGCTCGAGAAATATTGATTAACGAAGAAAGTGAGAAGTTAATGGATGAAGATAAGATAATCAAAGAAGCGATTGATCTTGTTAGCAATGAAGGCATAGTATTTTTGGATGAAATAGATAAAATTGCAGCACGTACAGAAGTAAAAGGTGAAGTAAATAGAGAAGGAGTACAACGTGATTTATTACCACTGCTTGAAGGAACAACTGTTTCAACTAAGTACGGCCACGTGAAGACAGACCATATATTATTTATTGCATCTGGTGCCTTTCATTTATCTAAACCGTCTGACCTTTTGCCAGAATTGCAGGGTAGGTTACCTATCAGAGTAGAGCTTAAGGCACTTACTCAAGAGGATTTAATAAGAATATTGAAGGAACCTGAGTCTAGTTTGTTGAAGCAGTATATAGCTTTAATGAAAACAGAAAATGTAATGCTTGAGTTCACTGTTGATGGCATTGAAACTATAGCTGAAATAGCGTTTACAGTTAATAGGCAAGTGGAAAATATAGGTGCAAGAAGGCTCCATACTATTATGGAGAAACTTTTAGATGAAATAAGTTTTATTGCTACTGAGAAGAGTGGTGAAAAATTTGTTGTAGATGGCAAGTATGTAAAAGATAAACTTGAATCAATTTCGAAACAGCTGGATTTATCTAAGTTTATACTTTAAATAAAGCGTACTGACACTTTTTTTATATGATTGTAATATGAACATGTCAATAGAACAAGGAATACGCTAGCACAAAACGCCCAAGGCACACCAAATGATAAAGAGTGTAGTGTTGCACTAAACTCTGATAGTAATTGCAATATTAGAATAGTAGGAAGTAAACAAAATCGTAAGGATTTAGAGAAAAGCACAGATGTTAAAGTCAAACTTGGTGGTAAGGAATTAAGTCTTGTTGATTCTATAAAAGAGCTAGAACAATAAAACGAGTTTAGTGAGCCAAGAATGGAAGAAGCTACATTGTGCTTCTTGCGTACCTAATACTAATTTCACCACACAGAAAGCGGACAGACGAGAGTAGAAGAAAGTTACAGCGTCGTCCGATAGAGACGAAAAAATCGCTTGACAACCTCCGCCGTCATCCTTATTCACAGTATTGAAGCTATTGTTTATCTTCAGTCCGTACAGATTAAACAACAAAAAAAACCAATGTACTTGGCGTACTGTTGTTTAATTCTTGCACTATGTGCACTTCGTGCCTTTATAAACTTTCAAGGTTTTTACCTAGTATAAGCTAAAATGCGTTTGTTAAAGCGTTTAAGACAATAAAAAAATGCCAATTTAAAAGATAGATAGTGAATAACTAGCTAACGGGGTTTCTTTTGCCTTTTTTCTCATTTGACAAATTTCTTAAATATTTATTGATAAAGTAGTATTATGGATCCCAGTGTCAGCCTACTTGGATGACAAGAAATGGAGCTATTGGGATCATAAAGCGAAGTGAGATTCCAGCTGTGTAGCTGGAATAACGGTAGGCTAGTTTTTCATGTAGTAGGTCGGTTTTAACTTAGGCTAAAGTATTACAGCGGCAAACTTATAATGTTGCTATTTTATGAATTTGGAAATGATTTATGAAATTACTTTTTTAGTTTTATTGAAGTAAAAAGCTGATTTCCGTTGCGATAAATAAGCAACATTATTGCTTTTTCTTTATCCCTCTCTTTTGCTAAATTTATTTGATTTTGGAAGCCTTCAACGTTTTCTATATAAGTTCCATTCACCTGCATAATAATGTCTCCTTTTTTGATACTACGCAACGTAACATTCTTGTTAACGTTTATGTTGGTAACTAATACACCTTTTGTGGGCGTGCCATTTTTACTCTCTTTTGACTCTCGTGGTAGATTTGAAACGGTTAACCCAGCTATATAATCGGATGTTGACCCATTTTCTCCCTGGTTATTAACTTGGCTGTCACTTGCAGATTCTCCGATAACGATCTTAACATTAACTTCTTTGCCACTTCTCAGTAACTTAATTTGTACTTTTTTCTCAGGTTCAGTTCTTGAAATCATTTGAGATAGTTGTGTCATTCTCTCAATTTTTTTGCCATCAAATTCTAGTAGTATATCACCTACTTTAATACCACCTTTCTCTGCTGGACTGTTCTTTACTATATCTGCAACTAATACACCTTTTGTATCTTTTAAACCCAAAGACTCTGCAAATTCTCTTGTTATAGGCTGAACTTGCACGCCAAGCCAACCGTGTTTTATCTTCTTGCCGCTTTTTAGTGCGTCAATGATTGATACAGCTAGATTAGACGGTATGGCAAAGCCTATACCTACGTTACCGCCAGACTCAGATGGAGAATAGATAGCAGTGTTAATACCTATAACTTTTCCATTTAAATCAAATAGTGGTCCCCCAGAGTTGCCTTTATTGATTGCAGCGTCAGTTTGAATAAATTCATTCATGGTACCAATACTGATGTCTCTGGATCTTGCAGATATAATTCCTGTGCTTACAGAGCCACCCAACCCAAATGGATTACCTATTGCCATGACCGTATCACCAACCCTTGCTTTATCAGAGTCACCAAATGCTACAAAAGAAAGGTCTTTGTCAGCTTTGATCTGAAGTACAGCAAGATCAGTTTTTGTGTCATAGCCTAAAACTTCTGCTTTGAAATAAGTATTATCGTTCATAGTAACTGTGATATCTTGAGCGTTTTTAATAACATGATAATTGGTTACGATAGTTCCACTTTTGTCTATAATAAATCCAGACCCAAGCAGCACTACCTCTCTATTGGTACTTGGGCCCCTATCCATAAAAAATTGATCAAAATGCTCGAAAAACTCTCTGAAATCATCAAAAAAATTATTTCTTAATATAAAAGGGAGTCTAGTTCGATTGTTACTTTCTTGTTTTATAATTTGTTCGCTTGAGATATTTACAACTGCAGGAATAAGCTCTTCTACCAGATCAGCGAATCCTTGATTACAGTTGCATACAGAAGTGTTAGTACCCGGAATCCTTTTTGTACTCCAGTCAAACATGTTAGCGTACGAGGAGAACGAAATCAAAAAACATGTAAATATAGATAAAACCTTACTTCTCATAAACTATTTCCATCCCTTGTTCAAAATATCTAAGAAATTATTATTTGGCGAAAGTATGAATTTAGTGTTATTTCCAGCGAATGATTTACTGTAAGCACTCATAGAGCGGTAAAAATTAAAAAACTCTTCATCAACCTTAAACGCCTCATTATAAATTCTGGTTGCTTCAGCATAACCACGACCCCTTATTTCGTGGGCTTCTTTTATTGCACTAGCAATAATTTCTCTTTTTTGTTTATCAGCTTTTGATTTAACTTCCTGTCCAGCTTGCTCACCTTCTGCTCTGATTTCTTTTGCTTCTTTTGCTCTTTCAGTTTGCATACGAAGGAATATTGCAGAGCTATTTTCTTCTGGTAAATCTGCTCTCTTAATTCTTACATCTATTATTTCTATACCAAATTTTCTAGCTTCAGAATAAACTCCGCGCTGGATTAATTGCATAACTTCTGATCTCTTTTCATTTAACAAGCTAATTAATGAAAATTTTACTATGTTTTCCCTTATGTGAGCTTCTATGATTGGATATAGTCTTCTGACTAATCCTGATTCGCTTCTCACAGCTTGGTAAAAAGTGATAGGATCCACTATTTTGTATTTTGCGTAGGCATCTACTATGATGCGTTTTTGGTCCGCAGTTATTACTTCTCTTGGAGTTTTATCAGGGCTTAAATCTAAAACTCTCTTATCAAGAAATTCTACGTTATTTATAAATGGTAGCTTAAAATATAAACCGCTTTCCTTAATATCTCTTACCACTCTACCCAATTGTATAACTATTGCTTGCTTCGTTTCTTGCACCACAAACATTGAATTGGGTAAAGCGATCAATAGAATGACGAATATAGAAATAAAAGCAATTTTAATGTTACTATGCATAACTATTTTTCCAAATTTGTAAGAGGTGAATAAAAAAACATACTTTTCAGATCATCAGTTACAACAAATTTATCTACTTTACTGAAAATATTTTCCATAGTTTCGAGATAAATACGATTTTTGACAAGAGAAGGATTTTGCTTATATTCTTCATAAAGAGACAAAAAGCGATTTGCATTACCTTTTGCTTCATTTATTATTTCGCTCTCATATGCTTCTGCATCTAGTTTTATTTTTATTGCTTCACCTTTTGCTCGAGGTATAATATCATTACTGTAAGCATACGCTTCGTTTATAGTACGCTCTTTATCTGCACGAGCACTTTGCACATCTCTAAATGAGCTAATTACTTTTTCTGGTGGGTCAATTTTTTTCATTTGGACAGATAAAATTTCTATGCCCATTTGGTATCCATCAAGAATCTGTTGCAGTAAAGTTCTAGTATCTGTAGGGATTTCTTGTCTGCCTTGACCAAGTGCAAAAGAGATCGTATTTTTACCTATTATCTCTCTCATAGCACTCTCTGCAGCATTTTTAACACTAAAACCAGGTGTGTAATCCCGCACTTTGAATAAGTAATCCTTAGCATCTCTGACGCGCCACTGGACCTCAAAGTTAACGTTGACTATGTTCTCATCTCCAGTGAGCATCACACCTTCACCGCGGTCTATGTCTCGCCCATAGGAACTGCTTACCCCAATTTCTTCACGATTTACTTCCTTGACGTTCACTTTAAAGACCTTGCCAATAGGGTAAGGAAAGTGATAGCGCAAGCCAGGTGTTTCTGTGTTAGAATATTTGCCAAAAGTAAGCTCTATTCCTTCTTCACTTGGATGGACAATATAGAAGCCAGTACAAGCATAGAAGAACAAAATAACAAAAATAATTAAATAAGGTTTTTTGCCACTGTTTCTTGTTAGGACGTTAAAAAAGTACCTTATTTCGGATATAATTTTACTTAAAATATCCTCATTATTAGGAGTTTTATTCCTTACTGGTTTCTTTCCAAGATTCCAAGGATTATTCTCATCAAACATAGTGATTAATTCTATAACTAATACGCTAATGTTACTTCTTTAGTAGAAAAATGCAAGACTATTTTATTTACGAATTAATTATCAGATTGGAGGACATGATCATACACTTCCTTTTCTCTATGTAATATGATTGACTCTATGGAATTTTCTGGTTTTCTTTTGAATCCCTTGTTGTCGTTTTTGAGGTGAACTATGTCTTCGTGAGAACCACTATAATCTTTTAATAATAGAATCGCTAAAATTACAGCAGTCAATAAAAAAAACAATCTTTTTCTATACCTCGTACAGTTCCAGCACCTTCCTCAGTCTCTTCATCCTTGTTGTACCAGCATCAAGCAAAATTATTCGGAGGTAAATGAACATTATCAGTTAAGTTAACACTAATTTAAGAATTGGGGATGTACAATATAAATATATTTAATTAATAGTGGGGTTTAAAATGTCAAATCACGAAACAGATTTAAATCTTAGACAAAGTTCCACTTTTATGGAAACTTTGCAGGATAAACTGAAAGATATAAAGAATTTCTCTAACTGGTCTGCAAAAGAACAAATGGTTGCAGTAACTGCAGTAGGCATGATATTTGGTACATTGCTTCCAGTTGTGACGGTTGCTTTACCAGTTGCTGCAGCAGGTGCAGCAGTTGCTCTTACTCTATTTCTTGCTGTGAAATCAGTTGAATACGCATTCAAAGGGCTCAAATGGTCAGCAGAGAAGACATGGAAAGGGGCAAAGTGTGTTGGAAGCAAAATTAAAGATGATTATGAACATTCAGTAGATTCACTGAAGAGAGGTGCTAAAAATGCAGCAGATCGTCTTGGTAGTTCCTTAAAAGAATTTGCTCATAGTGGTGAACACCCAATGAAATCTGAATTTGTACAAAAATTACTTGAACAAAAAGGGATGAAAAGGGTGGTTAACATACTAACTGAGATTGTTAAAGAAGGTGGTACTGCTGTAAAGGTAGGAAAGCTTGCAGATGAAGAACAAAAGGAGTTGAAAAAAATACTTACAAAGAGCACTCTTGATGCAAAAGAGTTTCAATTTGTTATTAACATTTTCTCTGAGCATAAGGATGAAATTAAGAGGGTTATTAGAGAATACAAATTTGATCAATCTGTGAAGCGTAACAATGCAAAAGATAAAGAAGAAAGAAGAGCTAGTAAATTTTCATTATTCTCTTCACTGAGAAGAAAAAGTCCTAAACAGTCTGACAACCTGCCAAGTCATGTAACTAACAGTACTAATGTGCTTGAGAAGGTTGTTTCACCAAAGGTGCCTGGAAGTCCTTTTCTGAACTCTTTAGAGAGTTATGATAGTGGAAGAGATTCACTTAATTCTTCTGGTTCTTCTACCCCAACAAAAAGTCCTTCCGTTAACTTGAATCCCTTTGGCAGTATTGATAGTAGCGATTTACCTGCTCCTCTTATACCAGAAAAACTAAGCCTTTCTATGAAAGATGTCGAAGGCGGTAATCCTCAAGCAAAATTGAGAAAAACAGATTCTCCATACAAATCGGAACAACCTTCTACACAAATGAGTGTAGTTGACCCACAATCTACACTGGTGAAAAGTGTATAGTAAACAAAACTACCACTCCTCGCAAGGACGTTACTCAATGAGTAACGTCCTTTCTATTTTCTCTTGATGAATAAATCTAAGTAAAGTATAGTAGCAATGCGTTTATGTAGATTCTAATGAGTGGTTTGGTTTTGATTTATACAACTTTTGCAAGTTTCAAGGAGGCTAAAACTGTTTCTGAAGAATTGTTAAACGAGAAATCAATTACATGCGTAAACATATTTCCCAAGGTGAATTCTCTTTATTTATGGGAAGGTAAAATTAATAGTAGTTATGAAATAGTAGCAATTATGAAAAGCAGAAACGATCAAGCTGATAAAGTTGTAGAAAAAATCGAAGCAATGCATTCTTATGATCAACCTGCTGTTGTAATAATACCTATAGAAAAGACAAATAAGTCTTTTGCTAATTGGGTTAATAATGTTATTGATGTAAGCAGTATTGGGGTGTAGCCAAGCGGTAAGGCAGCGGTTTTTGATACCGCCATGCGAAGGTTCGAATCCTTCCATCCCAGCCATGTTGAAGAGGATGTGAAATGATATCACTTTTCTATAGATTAAGGTTATTAAGTTATATACTGGGCAACTTAAAGGACATAGTTGTCAAGCTATTCCTTCTTATAATATATCTTTATGCATCCAGTGTTACGTTCATGTTTCTCAGCAATGGCTTTTGGTATGCTGTAGAATTTGGTTCTTTTAAAAATGCATTTAACCATTTGTTTGAATGTTGCAAGTGGTATTATGATAACAAAGATGACCTCAATTATGGAGTTTATTTTAGGATATTGGTAGCGTTTCTTACTCCGCATTTTCTCTATAGATTACTTCTTAGTGTTGGCTGGAAATCTTTTTTAAAGAAAAGGATAACACAGATACTCAGGTTCATGATCAAAGGCAAAAGGGGCAGTAAAGCAAATGGTAGTAGTTATAACTATAGCAGCAAAAATAGCTACAGCAGTAGCAATCATTATGGTTATAATGATGAGCGCCATGCTCAAGAAAGGCGAAAAGTAGCTATGATAAGGCAGCTGTTAGTCAAGGATATAGAGGAAACCATAGATAAAAGACTAAATGACATCTTTTTCGGTGAAAGAAGCAAGTCTCACTAAAAAAGTTTTATCTAGTTGAATTGGCTGTATTTTGTTTTTTACATATATCCGGGTCATAATCAGCCATTATACATGTGTACACAAAATCTTGACTAAAATCTGATAATCAGGAAATTGCTTTCTGTTTTTCCACCAAGCTTTGTGTTTTTTTACAGTTGCTTATTGCATTAAATACTGCCTGCCCTATTATTGATTTCCACAGTATATGATACTATTGTATGTCATCTAGCATACTATCTACTTCGTAGTGGTGAAAAATTCTTTGAAATTGAAGTTGTTTGACATGATGTACATCCTTAATTTAGGTTAAAAATTTGGACTTGAAGTAGGGGATTGAAATTTTGTGCGAACGTTAGGCGCCACTCTCTCTTGTCATTCCAATACCCTGTACTTCTATGATGTCATCCAAGTAGCCTTTTTTGTCATCCAAGTGCGTGACGCTGGAATCTAGGCGAAAAAAGCTAATGTCAGCTACTGGGATGACAAAGGAGATGTCGCCCCAACATCTCCTTTTCCTGTCATCCAAGTGACTTTTTTTGTCATTCCAGTACTTGATACT
>NZ_JACZHU010000034.1:0-10066 GCF_020278605.1 Wolbachia endosymbiont of Mansonella perstans
GGGAATAGTGAAAATACCACACGGTATATAGAATATCTCTACCAATTTGAAAAGTTTAGGAATACATTAAACCTTACTTTATAACTAATAAAGCGAAATAGGCCCTCATTTGAAATACATCGAGAGGGGCTGACGGGTATGGAAGAAGGAGCATGTAAGACAACTCAACCTTCCAGTGTAAATAGGTACATTATTGTGCTGAGAAGGTCAAATCCATACATTATAGTACATGAACTTTCACATATGGTTGAAAATGAGCTGAACTTAAGCCTAGAGCAGGAATTTCTCCATAAAGTCTATCAGGATATTGAGCAGAATCTAAAGCAAGCAAAGATTCTTGTACAGAGAATTATCGGTCAAGTTATATTTAAGGAGATACAAGCTTATCAGACTGCAAAATCACGCGCGTCGGAATTATTTGCACGCTATTTTGAGCTATTTGCTTGGGCTCAGGAGGTTTACCCTAAAGATAAAGAGCACTTAATTCGCACTCAAGATTTAAACAGGGCATTTCTTGCTATTGACTAATGAAAAAAGAACTGCCTAGACCCACAAGTAATGGACAGAATAGATAAGGAAATAAGGAAATAAAGAAATACAGCAACAAAACTGCCATTCAAAACGTGACCAAAATGCAAAGTAGCTGGACTGGTAAATTTTCTCCTGGGGGCAAAAAAATTAGCTCTATCTTTGGGATGATGATTAACTTAGCAGAATATAGTTAACTTTCACGGCATTTTAGAGTATAGTTTTTATAATTAAAGTACTCGAACATACGTGAAAACTATCTTAGCTGTTGAAACAAGCTGCGATGAAACTGCGGCAGCAGTTGTAGATAGTGATAAGCAAGTCCTTGCCCACGAGATTCTTTCTCAAACAGAACACAAAAAACGCGGTGGGGTGATCCCCGAAATAGCTTCACGTGCTCATATGGAGCGTTTAAGTGGTCTAATAAAAAGCGCTATAGAAAAATCTAACCTTAATTTTTGTGACCTGGATGCGATTGCAGCAACATCAGGACCAGGGCTCATAGGTGGATTAATAGTTGGCACAATGATGGCCAAAGCGATTGCACATGCAGCACAAAAACCATTCATTGCAGTTAATCATTTGGAAGCACATGCACTGGTTATTAGGTTACTATATGAAGTCAAATTTCCGTTTTTAGTCTTATTGATATCAGGCGGTCATTGCCAATTTTTAATCGCACAGGATGTGGGTAAATACATTAAACTTGGAGAAACACTAGACGATTCGTTGGGTGAAGCGTTTGATAAAGTTGCTAAGATGCTGGGTTTGAGCTATCCTGGAGGCCCACTAATTGAAAAATTAGCTGAAAAAGGTGATGGCACAAGATTTAAACTTCCAAGAACGATGAAAAAACATCCTGGATGTAATCTTTCGTTTTCTGGAGTCAAAACAGCAGTAAAAAACTTAGTGCAAGAACTTGAAATGAGCGAGCAAGATGTGTGTAATGTATGCGCTTCATTTCAAGAGTGTATTAGCGATATATTACTCGATAGAGTCAAAAATGCGGTTATTATGGCTGCATCTTTAAATATCAAAATCAATGATTTTGTAATTACTGGCGGAGTTGCAGCAAATAATTTCCTGAGGGAAAAATTAAAGAAACACATAAACTTGAACGTGTTCTTTCCTCCAAGCAACCTATGTACAGACAATGCAGTAATGATTGGGTGGACAGGCATCGAAAAATTACAGAAGAGTTATATGGATTCACTAAATTTTGCACCAAGGCCGAAGTGGAAATTGGAAAGTTATTAGGGACTCTCCATTCTGAACTAGGTAGTAAAGAAAACTATTTCTTTTGCCATTGTTTATATTTTCTATTTATATATATTAATATTTTACTATATCAACTTAAAGTTAGTAGCTGCTGTTAACATTTTTGCAATAAAAGTTGTATATGGTGCATGTAATCAAGTTAAAAGAAAGATTATGGAAATCACGCCATCGATAAAAAAGGAATTGAAGCAAAGTACGCTATACACCTGCTTAGAGAAGTGTAAAAGTGCATTTTGGTTCATTTTCTGGTTTAGTTCAGGAATCAACTTGTTAATGTTATTCCTGCCACTTTACACCTCTCAGGTGCTTGATCGGGTGATATCGAGTGAAAGCGTATCGACGCTAGTTATGCTGACAATCATCACTTTATCCGCGTTTGCGTGTTCTGCAATGCTCGAAACCTGTCGATATTTAGCCATGGCAAAGATTGGTGACTGGATTGACAAAGCTGCAACACCAGATCTGATAGTAAGATCAATTAGGTTGACATCAGTGCAGAGCTCAACTTCCAGTGGTGAAGCAATACGAGATCTTGGAGTGATAAAAAACTTTATTACAGGAAATAGCATATTTTCACTATTTGATACCCCATGGTCATTAATTTACCTTATTGTGATATTCATGATACATACCTATACGGGATTTATAGCTATTGTCGGAATCTTTATGTTAGTTTCTATGGCAATGTGGAATGAACTTGCCACTAAACGTATATTGCAAGAAATTAACGAAGAAACTATATGGAATATCAATACTATAGATGTTGCAACAAGAAATGCAGAAGTGGTTGAAGCTATGGGTATGTCAGAATTCATAGTTTCTGATTGGTGCAAACGAAACGACCAGAACCGCGCAATGCAAATCAAAGCACAAAATCGCTCTAACGTAATTACTGGAATCACTAAGTTTCTGCGTTCGACTCTGCAAATATCGGTAATTGGAACAGGTGCATTACTTGCAATTACAGCCCATAAAACTGCTGGTAGCATCATCGCTGCCTCAATTTTAATGGGTAGAGTATTGGCTCCATTTGATGCAGCAGTTCATACTTGGAAATTTCTAAATCAGGCCAGAATGTCGTATGGCAGACTGCAAAGACTTATACTCATGTCACCAAAAAGAGAACAAACTATGGCTCTACCAGAACCTGAAGGAAGACTGGAATTTGACAGAGTATTTTTTACTCCTTATGGGAGCAACAAACCAACAATAAAAGGGATATCATTTGTTATAGAGCCAGGAGATGTAGTGGGCGTTATTGGTGCAAGCGCTTCTGGTAAATCAACCATTGCAAAGTTAACCGTTGGTGTATGGAAACCCATATCTGGTGTAGTCAGGCTAGATGGCGCCAATGTATACACTTGGAATCGAGAAAATTTTGGTAATTATGTTGGTTACTTACCTCAGGATATTGAGTTATTTAATACCAGTGTCAAAGCCAATATTGCTCGCATGAGACCAGACCCAAATCCTGAAGAAATAATCAAAGCAGCAAAAATTGCAGGAATACATGAATTAATACTGAGTTTACCAAATGGATACGATACAACGATAGGAAGTTTTGGAGTAACACTTTCTGGTGGGCAGAAACAATTGCTTGGCCTTGCAAGAGCTTTTTATGGAAACACAAAGCTTTTGGTGCTTGATGAGCCAAATGCCAACCTGGACAGTAGTGGAGAGGCATGCTTAATTAATGCAATTAACGTTGTAAGAAAGCAAAATACCACAACTATTATTATAACTCACAAACTACCGTTATTATCTGTGGTTGATAAAGTAATCCTCATGTCAGATGGCGTCATTTATGCTATGGGACCGAGAGATGAGATTTTAAGCAAATTGGCTACCTCATCACCAAATACTGCAGAAGGTGAATGTTCTTCAGCAAGTGGTTAGCTGTTTTTTTGCACTACCTTGTCCACCTAATTTTACCACTCCATTGAGCGGATACTATCAATGTAATAAAACAAGACCTTTTTAGTCAGTTCAAAATCTTCCAGAGTATCTCCTTCGCATCTCGCTGTAATGCAGTTTTGTGTATTTGACACTCTAAGGAGCCACCAACCTTTATTATCTTTGTTGGTTACCTTAATACCATCAAGCTCTGAGAATGCAATATTTTGTTGCTCTAGCGTTTTCTTTATTGATTCAATTATTTGAGATTTTTTCTCATCTCTAACTACAACCTTCACTTCATGAGTGATATATAATTTTGGTAAATCCTCAACCATCTCAGATAGACTTTGATTTTTCTTAAGTAAAACGTCAATGGCTTTAATAGCAGAATATAATCCGTCATCAAAACCTAGCTCAGAGAAGAAAAAATGTCCACTTAGTTCACCTGCAAATTTTGCCTCTTCCTCTACCATCTTTTTCTTAACTGGTGAATGTCCAGTAGCGCATGCAATTACTCTCCCTCCTAATTCGCTGACAAAGTTATGTACTTTCATACTCATTTTTATATTAGCAATAACTTTGCTTCCTGGATATTCTTCCAATACTTCACGTGCAAAAATCATAAATAAATGGTCATTGGAAACAACATTGCCTTTATTATCAATTAAGCGTACCCTGTCGCTATCACCATCGAGTGCAATACCAAGATCACATTTATTTTCTCTTACAACATCAATTAATTGAAGGAGATTTTTCTCCTCTATGGGATCTGGGTCGTGCAGTGGAAATGTTCCATCTATAGAGTTATTGGTTACGATATGTACATGATCTGGCAAGATCTTTTCAATATACCTCGTAATTCCACTTGCTGGGCTATTACCAAAATCCCAGGCTATTTTTAGCTTTTGTGTAGAGTTATTCTTGAGCGCACCTTTTAATATGCAAATATACTCACTATATATATTTATGTTAATTGAGCTGCCAATTTTTGTATCGTTCTTAATCAGACTACTTATAACTTCCTTTATTTCTTGATCTGAGTAAACTTTCTTACTGTTGAAAAATTTAAAGCCATTGTACTTGCTGGGGTTATGTGAAGCGGTGATCATAATGCCAAGATCTGCTTGCATGATTTGTGTTGCAGCATAGAGCATAGGTGAAGAGCATAGTCCAACGCGTGTAACATTTGCTCCAGATAGAGTTAACCCCCTTATCAATTCTTTTTCTATACTCGGCGAATTCATTCTGCTGTCATAGCCTACACAAACATTAGCTACAGTTTGGCCAAATTTTCTACCTATCTCATATCCATCACTGATCTGCAGGTCCTTGCCTACTATACCTCTAATATCATATTTTCTTATGATAGCCTTATCCATATTATCTATTAAATAGTAAATAACCTTTTAGTATACAGAGAGAATCCACAAATACTCAATCTAATTTACGCTTGTGTTGATTAATTTAACTTAAAAATTTTAATATTCTTATTATACTGTTTAATAAATGAGATAAAGTAATGCTAGGGGAAAACGAAGATGTACTTATAGTTAAGAGTCAAAGTTCAGATGCAGGTAAAACAGCAAGAAGTAATGTGCTGGAGGCTATTAAAAACGGCAAAAATTTTCAGGAAGCTATAAAGAAACTAGAAAAAGAAAAATCAATCTGGTACCTTAATGATCCTTTACACAAAGATAAGAACATCACAGAGCAGATAAATTTGAAATGGGAAAAGGAGTTCCAAGAGTTTGAGCAATCAATAGACTCAACGCATGAAGAACTTGAATCATCTTTGCCAAATCAAAGCTTCTCAGCGTATTCAAAAAAAGATAATGACTTCAACATTAGATTTGAAAATAAAGAAGAACCAATAAAAATCAGTAATATCTTAAAAGCTAGCAGTGAGGGTAAGGGTTATCACATATCCCTCGGAGAAAATAGTAAAATAACTGCACGCAGGAAAAAAGATAATGAGAGGCACTATAACTTTGCTGCTCCGGTTCATGTGAGATGACCATTAACTGGTAGGCTAAGGATTCTGAAGGTAATAGTACAAGAATTGAAAGATAAATGTAGCGAAATAGCAGATTTAAAATCTCAGTTAAAAGATAAAGAAAGTAAAATCCAACCGACAGACAAAATCAACTAAGAGCTACAAAGGAAATTAGAGCAAAATAAATCTAAGCTAGGTACATTAATGAGAGAGAATGCAGAGCTGGAAAACAATCTGAGGAAAAAATTAGAAGATCTAGAAGGCGATAAAGAAAAGCAATTAGAAAAACAGTTGATGGAAGCAAAAAGGAAAACGAGATGTTGACTGAAAAGGTGAGTCAATTATCTAAAGAATTGAATGAATTACAGGGAAAAAAAGAGGCTTTAGAGAGAAAAATTCAACAATCTGATGAAAGTCTCTTGTAGCTGAAATAGAGTAGGTAAACGAGAAAAAAGATAAGAAAGTGAGGAATTTAGAGGAAGAAATTAAGCAGAAAGATGATAAGATACAGCAGATAATGAAAGAAAAAGAGGAATTAGAAGAAAAGTTTCAAGTGGAAATAGATAGCCTAGAATGTCAGCGTAGGGAGCAAGAAGACATTTTAACACATGTATAAAGAGAGTTGTATTTTACCAAAGAGGATTTAAAGCAATTGCAGAGTACATCAGAGCAAAAAGAAGTTGAAGCTAAAGTGCCTGAAACACGAAACCAGGGTACACAAGCTGTGGATAAAAGCTCAAATAAAAAAATTAGTGGGTTAATACAAGAAAATAAGAATTTGACTAGAGATAAACAAACTATATCTGAGCAATAAAAACAGAAAAGTAAGAGAGACTGACGAGCTAAAGAAAAATTTAAAGCAATTACAAGAAGAAAACAAGCAACTAAAGCAAAAAGCTACTAAAAATGTAGGGCTTGATGTATCGTCTTCAACAGATCAAAAAGAAACTAGAGAAATGGAAGTCCAAACTTATGTAAAAAAGGATGATTTTCTTGATTTATACGATAAAGAAGGCAAATATGTCAAAACATATTATCAGATCCAAGCCCAACTCCTGCTGAAGTTGTAGAAGTAGAAATTCGACCACAAAGCATCATGGATTGGCATGCTCCATTCCAGAAGATAAGCCGGAAAAGCTAATAGACCCATTAAAACCTACTAAGGTAAGTACGGAATCATCAGATCTAAGCCTAACTCCTGCTGAGGATCCAGAAAAATCACGGCATAAAGTTGATCTAGTTGCCATAACCTCTGCCAGTTGGGAATATCTCAGCGTCACTGCTATTAAATTAAGGAAGGAATGATCAAAAACTGAACCAAAAAGATTCAAAATAATTAAGAAATTGTGATAACTGCTAAAGCAAAAAAGGATAAACTTGAAAGCAGATAAACTCTGAAATGGAAACGTTCAAAAAAGTATGTCAAACCGAGAAGTAAAAACATAATAGAAATAAATAATGGAGTTTGACATGAATCAAAAAATAGAAAACAGAACAACCGAATTGGCAGATTATAAAGAACTGGAAGCAAATATACTGTCATCAATAATGGAAGGCGGACCGTTCACCGGAAGGAATGATGCATTAACACCATTGATAAAAAAGTTGCTGGAAGCAAGTCTGGAGAGTGAAATAGAAAATCACTTATCTGCTGAAAGCGAAGAAAATAATCGGAGGAATGGGAGAAATGGAAAGACCTTACATACAAGTGCAGGATCACTTGAGCTGTTAACGCCAAGAGATAAGAAGGGAAGCTTTGAACCCCAAATAGTCAAAAAAAAAGCAGAAGAGCCTATCCTGAACTTGAAG
Organism: Wolbachia endosymbiont of Mansonella perstans; assembly: GCF_020278605.1. Taxonomy (NCBI): domain Bacteria; kingdom Pseudomonadati; phylum Pseudomonadota; class Alphaproteobacteria; order Rickettsiales; family Anaplasmataceae; genus Wolbachia; species Wolbachia endosymbiont of Mansonella perstans. The sequence continues at coordinate 7,505 of NZ_JACZHU010000034.1, forward strand.
CAAAGGTCTTAAGCACATATGCTAGTGGCATGGGATACAGAGATATAGTATCACATGTAGAGGAAATTTATGACCATAAAATATCTGCAGCAGATGTTGTCTTTTAAAATCCGTCAATCTTTTTGAAACTTCAAATAACCTGCTATTATACACTTAGGCTGAAAATGATAAACATGCATACTAATAGATCTAAGAAATACAAAATAGCAGCGTTAATAGTTGCGGCAGGAGTAGGCAGTAGATGCAGTGACTCGATTCCTAAGCAGTACATAAAACTGGCAGGCAAACCTGCTTTATTTCATACAACCAAAAAACTTTTGACTAACCAATACATAGATTATGTAAGAGTAGTAATTAATAAAGATTATAAAGATTTTTACGAATATTTTTATAAAGAAGTAATAGACTTCTTATGTAACTGTCATTTAAATGAAAAATCAGCGGAGCACCTCTTCCAGCACGTAAGGCAGGAATCGATAAGAAAAGAAAATATGGATCCAAGTAGTCAAGCTACTTGGATGATAGAAGGTGTAGATACTAAATTACTAAGTCCAATATACGGAGGAAAGAGTAGGCAAAATTCAGTTAAGTTGGGACTTGAAAGCTTACAAAAAATTAACCCAGATTTTGTTGTTATACACGATGCTTGCAGGCCCTTCGCATCAAATGCTCTGATAGATAACTTAGCTCAGTCTATGGTTGATGGTCAACATGCAGGAGTAGTGCCAGCAATAGAAGTCGAAGATACCATGTCATTAAAAAATGATAATTTTATCGAGTCCACGATTTCAAGAGAAAAACTCAGAGCTATACAAACTCCTCAAATTTTCAATTTCAAAGAATTATTGTCATGCCACCAATCAACCAAAGAATTCATTGATGATTCATCGCTAATGGTAGAACACAAAAAACATGTTGCGATTATTAAAGGTGAGAAAAGCAATTTTAAGTTAACCACGAAAGAGGATATTAATATGGCAAAGCTCCTTCTTGAAGAACAAAAGTATCGTATTGGCACTGGTTATGACATACACAAGTTCGTTAAGGCTCAAAGTAAGGCTGAAAACTTTATAAAAATTTGCGGTATAGAAGTTGAGCACAACATGGCAATAGAAGCGCATTCCGATGGTGATGTTGTAATACATGCAGTTGTCGACGCAATACTGGGAGCACTGGGATGTGGCGATATAGGAGAGCATTTTCCCCCTAGTTCCGCTGAGTGGAAAGATTGTGATTCGTCTTACTTTCTCAGCTTTGCTACTACAAAAGTAAAAGAAAAAGGATAACGTGTATCTAATTTAGATATTACTATAGTTTGTGAGGAGCCTAAAATATCGCCTTATAAAGCAGAAATGAAGAAATCTATATCAAAGGCATTGGAGATTGATAGCGAATTTGTAAATATCAAAGCAACCACTGCAAAAAAGTTAGGTTCTATTGGCAGAAATAAAGGAATAGCAGCACATACCTCTGTATTACTATACAGGCGTTGCGTGCTGGGATGACACCATCATAAAGTGAAATGAGATGTATACTCAAACGCTTCGGCCCAAAAAAATATTTATTGTTTAGTAAAAAAATCTTACTTAAGTTATATAAAGCACAGAATCATAGACTCAATATGTACCACATTCTAAAATACAAAGATTATGAACCAAAAATAGACGAGAGCGCCTTCATCGCGAGTGGTTCGCATGTCATAGGTAAGGTTGAAGTAGGAAGAATACGAGCATTTGGTTTAATTGCATAATCAGAGAAGATGTTGGATCAATCAAAATAGGTGACGAAACAAACATTCAAGATGGTACGATAATTCATGTGAATAGAAACCTAGGTGGTGACACAATTATTGCCAGTATGGTAACGGTTGGGCATTTTTGTATGCTGCACGCATGTATAGTGCATGACAAAGTATTTATTGGCATGGGCTCTACCGTGACGGACCATGCAATTGTGGAATCTGAGGCTATGATAGCTGCAGGCTCGCTAGTGACGCATGGAAAAGTGATAAAAAGTGGAGAAATATGGGCTGGCAGGCCAGCAAAATTCTTCAAAAAAATGTCAAGTAAAGAAATTAATCATATTACACAATCAGCACAAAATTATGTTATGTTGATGAGGGAGTATAAAAACTAAAAGCAGGGAATGTTAAATAAACCATATCAAACCCATTTTTAGTTTAACTCAATTTTCAGTCTGTCAAGGAAGAAAATGCTGAGTTGAGATATAGTTAATACCCAATCATGTACAGGCATAGTCCACTTTCCTTTGCCTTCTTTATAGCACAATATACCTATTTGTACAAGGCATTTGTGCTGGTAAATGAGCCCTTGGTTTCGGTAAATTTTCTGATTCGCCGATGTGACCCTTAATAGGATTAGTAGTATAAATTAGCCTCCTAACCGGGCCAGAATACTTGAAATAACCAGATAAAATTTCTCATTTATTCTGCCAAGATTTCACAACTAATGGATACTTTTCTCCCCATTTTTCTCCAATTCAAGTGAGTATAGCCCTTCTGATAACAGTCAGGAATAATCAAAGAAACACAAAATCTACGAC
>NZ_JACZHU010000035.1:0-10041 GCF_020278605.1 Wolbachia endosymbiont of Mansonella perstans
CCAATACTAGTATACCTGCCCCTTCACCCATAACAAATCCATCGCGTTCTTCATCCCACGGTCTTGAAGCTTCTTCAGGCTTGTCATTAAATTTAGTTGATAGTGCCTTCATAGATGCAAAGCCTGCAACTCCAACCCTACAAAGTGCACTTTCTGCCCCACCTGCAATCATTACATCTGCTTCACCAAGTTTTATAGCTCTTGCTGAATTTATGATTGCATGCGCACCTGTTGCACATGCGGTTACCGCTGAATCGTTTGGGCCTGTAAATCCATATTTAATAGAAATATGGCCAGATATCAAATTTATCAAACTTGCAGGGACAAAAAATGGGCTGACACGTCTAGGCCCTTTTTCCTGCATAATAATTACATTTTCCTGAATCGATGGAAGACCACCTATACCAGAGCCAACAACCACACCAACTCGTTCTCGATCAATATCTTGATTTTCTAAAATTAGTGAATCGTTCACTGCCTGAATAGTGGCTGCAATACCGTAATGGATAAAACGATCTGTCCTTTTTAGGTCTTTTTCAGAGATATAATCTAGCGGGTTAAAACAGTGCTCAATGTTATTACCTTGTAGGGAAACTTGTCCTGCGATTTTACAAGCAAGATCGGAAGCATCAAACCTGCTGATTTCCTTTATACCAGACTCACTACCTACTAACTTAAGCCAAGTGTTTTCAACATTTGCTGCCAGTGGAGTAATTAAGCCAATACCGGTAACTACTACTCTTCTGCTCATTTAATACTAATTATTGTTCTTTTTGTCACTGATGTACTCAACTATCTGCTCTACAGTTTCCATTTTTTGCGCATCTTCATCAGGAATTTCTATACCAAACTCTTCTTCTGCCGCCATGATTATCTCAACTGCATCTAAACTGTCTGCGCCATGCTCTGAAAGCTTTGAGGAGCCGCTAAATTTCTCCACATCCTTACTAATGTGCTCCAGCACAATCTTTTTTACTTTTTCTTCTATGTCTTCTCTGGTGCTTTTTGCTAATTCGCTACTCATTTTTTACCAAGAAATAACCTATTCTTTGATGTTATAAAAAATTTTCATGTTTGCAATACCTTTTATGGTTGATAGACTATTACAAAACTTTCTATTGCCCTAGCTGAAATATTCTTCAACATTGTGTGCTGGAAAATTAACAAACTCGCAAATGCTAGACGAAATAACAAAAAATTTACTTATCGCAGAAATAAGCAAATTTCTACCTGAAGATAGCCAAAGCAAGCTTATATCAGCTATGCGTTATGTCCTTCTTGCTCCTGCAAAATATATACGTCCATTTTTAGTCATAGCTTCATCACGAGTATTTAATGTGAAAGCTGAGAAAGTAATGCCAATTGCTGTGGCAGTTGAGTGTGTTCACACCTACTCTCTAATTCACGATGATTTGCCATGTATGGACAATAGCGATATTCGCAGAGGTCAGCTAAGTTGCCATAAAAGATTTGACGAAGCAACAGCGGTGCTTGCTGGAGATGCGCTGCTTACCCTCGCTTTTGAAATACTATCTTCGCTAAATGAGGATAACAATAAATGCTGTGAAATTATAAAAGTACTCTCTCAAGCGATGGGAACTAAGGGAATGGTAGGGGGACAGATTTTGGATATTGATGCAGATTTCCTCAAAATAAAAGAAACCCATTTATTAAAAACTGCAAAACTATTTGCAGCTTCATGTGAAATAGGGGCTATAATGGGAAATGCTACAGATGAGCAACGAAGAGCGTTACATGACTATGGAATAAATCTAGGGCTTATTTTTCAAGCCAAAGATGATATTGAAGACCACAAACAAGATAAAGTAAGTAACTTGATGTCTATACTTGGTAAAAGTGAAACAAAGAACTATATAGAAAGTCTCTTTAAACAAGCTTTGAATAAATTGAGTAAGCTTTCAGATGAAACTAATTATTTATATAGTTTATTGAATCAGGTAAAAAACGATGGTTAGGAAAATTATATTACAATTGCTTATTTCCATAGTAATAACTTTCACTTTAACTTCTTCTTTTGTGTTTATCGTCGTCCAAATAAACAAAAGCAGACCAGAAAAGAGAGACAAGCTTTATGAGTTAAATACTACGAATGATACCTTGGTACAGACAATAGTATATTACCTAGTGAAGCCAATACTTGAATCAGCACTTGACCACTATATCGAAAAGCATGGGTTGAAGGAGTATTTAAAAGAGATAACACAGCAGGAAAGAGAGGAAAATTCAATAAACTTTTATGAATTTACAGAAGGCAGTGGCAGCAGAGCTCTATGTGGTCAGGAAGTTCTGATGCAAATGTATAAAATATCTAATAACCCAGCAATACCACTTCCGAATCAAGTCCCTAATGTTACTTTAAAAATAGGTCAAGATGATTGGAAAGAGGTGGGCCTAGGAATAATGGGTATGAAAGAAGGAGGAGAGCGTGTAGTTACTATAAACATTACCAATGACAACAAAACGAGCTTTAACTCTTACTATGTCAAACTAATCGAGGTAAAAGATAGATATCCCGACTCAGTAAATAATATGATGATTTTCAATGACTTAATTAATAGGGCTGGGAAACAAGTAAGATGTGGTGATGAGGTGTTAATTAAGTACAGCGTAATGGAGCATGATGGTAAATATATAATCAAGAATCAAACAGTGCAATTCAAAGTTGGTGATAAAAAGGTACCGCTTGCCATAGAGCTTGGAGTGGTTGGAATGAGAGCTGGTAATAACAGAACTATCATTTCTCCACCAGAACTTTTGAACGTTACTGATAGTATGTTAATCGGAGACATAGATTTTGACAAAGAAAATGTTTCCATAATTAATCTCAGCTTAGATGCCAAAGCTTAAAAGCAAGATACTTTAAATATTACTTGGTAACTGAAGAAAATAACAAAAGTACATATCGCAGTGATAACTGGTGGTAAAATCAGAAAAATAGGTGTCTTTTTAACGAAAAAATTCTCGGAAGGCTTTGAGAAAAAAGCATTGTAAATTATTGGCAAAAAGTACATAGCATTTAGTATAGTACTTACTATTAATACAAGAGTAACAAATACAGAAAGTGCTACATTGCCAGAGCTAAAAACAGCCTGCAAAATGAGAAACTTACCCCAGAAAGTTGGAGCAGGTGGCACTCCGATCATAGATAACGCACCTATAGTAAATGCTGCCATAGTAATCGGCATATTTCGTCCTATGCCGTGAGTTTTATCTACATATTTCTCACCTGTTTTCATTATTATGTTGCCTACAACAAAGAATAGAGTAATTTTTGCAAATGCATGACAAACTAACTGAAAAACTGCAACTTTTGCGCTAAGATCGCTAAAAATTGAAGCGAATAGTGTAACATATGATAATTGGGAAACGGTAGAGTAGGCGAGCAATTTTTTCAATTCCTTCTGCTTGAGTGCAATCAGTGAAGCAACAATGATGGTAAATCCTGCAACATAAGGCAGCCATCCTCCAGCAAGCCAACTTTGTTGTGCAAAGCGTTGCAGATTATTGGTGCCAAAAGTGTATAATATGACTTTTATAATGATGAAAACCCCGGATTTCACAACAGCAACAGCATGTAGCAGCGCGCTCACAGGAGTTGGTGCAATCATTGCTTTTGGCAACCAAAAATGCATTGGCATCAATGCAGCTTTGCCTATTCCATAAATCAGCATCGCAAAACACACTGCAATGAAAGTAACAAGCGAAGTGTCAAATTTAAATATTCCACCGCTTACAAAATCTAAAGTATGAAATTTGCTGTATAAGAAACCGAGAACTGGAAAAAATAGCACTAAGGAAGAAAAAAACAGCACACCAAAATAATAACGCCCAGCCATCATTGATTCATTTGTTGTGTTATAGGTGACAAGAGGGTAAGTACTTATAGTCAAGAGCTCATAAAAGACAAATGTAGTAAGCAAATCGCCAGAAAAAGCAATAAACATTGCACAGCTGACCGATATTGAAAGAAAACAAAGGAAATTTGAGTAACTACTATTAGGATAGTTATTCTGCATATAACATATTGCGTATATGCTAGTTAATATCCATAAAAATGATATTAATAAACTAAATACCACTCCAGTGGACTCTAGCTTTAAACTAATGTGCAAGTTACTGCCAAAATCCATAAGGATAAATTGAGAATGATCACCATATGCCCAATGTAAAGTGCACAGACACGTATACGTAAATAGAAGTATAGAAGAGGCAATAGTAATGCTATTGTTCAATCTAGGCCATTTGTGGGTAAAAAAGATAACCACTGTGCCAAGCAGCGGAATCAGTGCAGTAATTAATAAATAACTTTCAGCAATAAAAAATGGTAAGGAAAGAGGTGTTAAAATACATTCCATTAAATAATTCATTCTTTTGTTTAGGTAAAGCTAAAATTATACTTAAGTCACAGAAAAACTGCCACTTTTTTTGGTAACAAAAGGACATCCAAGATCTGAGATTCTATTCTAAGGCCGTGCATAGAGGCTGTTTTTTTGTTTAACACATTTAAGCTTAAAAAATAAGATTTAATAGAGCAAATATAAAAAAGTTGAATATTTCTTCAAAATAGTGCATAATCTTTAATACTTTTTAAGTTCATTCCTCATGGCTTTATCAAAATTTCTCGATTCAAAGCTCGACCTGACCTTCAAAAAAATCTTTGGCTTAAAAAGAATAAAAATATTATTATTCACTTTCTCAATGATATTTTAGGATTTACAGGAATAGATACTATACAAGAAGTTGAGTTCCTTAGCACTATTATGGATCCTGAAATTACCTCCGATAAGCAAAGCATTGTTAACATCCTTTGGAAGGATTCCCACAGAAACAGTATGTTGCAGAGATGCAGCTCGCTCGCGATAAAGACTTTGAAAAACACGCTCAACTTTACACTGCTAAGAATTAGATAAATCTGGCAATTACATAGACTTAAAGAAAGTTTTCTTTATGCTATTTCCAATAGTACGCTATTTACTCCAGAGGTTAAGTATATTTCCACTCACAATATACGGGATATAAAAACCAACAGACATTACTTAAAAGATTTTCAATTCGTTTTTATTAAGCTGCCTAAATTCCCAAAAAATAAAGTAGAACAGCTAGAAAACACAGTAGAAAGGTGGTGTTTCTTTTTCAAGTATGCAGAGGATACTACAGATGAAGATTTAAGGAATATAGCAGAAAAATTACCAATAATAAAGCTAGAATACGATGAGTTAGACAAGTTTCGTTGGAATGAGAGAGATTTATTAACGTATGAAGAAAGAGTAATGGATCTGCGGAAAGAAGAGGCCATCATGCATATAGACTTGATCTTGTTGAAGAGAAAGGTATCCAAATCGGCCAAGAATACGGCATCCAGACCGGTGAAGAAAGAGGCCAAAAACCTACTTAAAGTTGGTGTATCTGTTGATTTAGCAACTGAATCTACTGGTCTTCCTAAAGCTGAAATTGTATAACTCCGGGAAGAAATAGCTTAACACCCAGGTGCCTTTGTTCTCATTAGTTGATCACTTATTGTTATACCACTTAAACGCAAGACTCAGATGTAAAGGCTACGGCATTTCACTAACCCAGTTACTCTTTTCCTGATCTAACCTATCATTTAATATTGCCTGTCTTATTGATTCCATAAGCTTATTCATGAAGAAAATATTATGAATGGTAATGAGGGTGTAAGCTAGCAGTTCTTTAGCTTTCAATAAATGGTGTATATAAGCTCTCGAATGTTTCCTGCAGGTAAAACACAAACAATCACTTTCAATTGGACTATTTTCTAGCTCAAATTGTTGATTTCGCAAATTAACATACTCCTTACACTTTGAAGCAATAGAATTCCTATTTTTCACTTTAACAAGTGCACCACCATGTCTTGCCAGGCGAGTTGGATGCACACAATCAAACGTGTCAATCCCAAGCTCTACTGCACGAAAGATATCCATAATCCCACCAATACCAAGCAAATGAGTAGGCCTATCTTTTTTTAAGTGCTTCATGGTAAAAGAAACTACATCATACATCTGTTTCTTACTCTGACCAAGTGATCCACCTATTGCTTGACCGAAAAATGGTAAATCATTCATAAAATCACAGCTTTCTCTGCGCAGATCTTGATACACTCCACCTTGGTTGATTCCATACAGTGCTTGTTTGCCATCATTACTTTTTTCAAGTTCATTTAAAGAACGTTCAGCCCATCTATGGCTCATGAGCATTGATCTTTGTGTATATTCTTTGCTGACGTGAAATGGTGTGCATTCATCTAAAACTAAGATTAGATCTGCACCTAATTTTTGTTGAACTTGTATAGATTTTTCAGGAGTTAAACAATAAGTCTCACCATTAATATAAGAACGAAAAATTGCCCCATCCTCATTAATTTTAATCAGGGTTTTTTGTTTCTTTCTTACTCCCTTTATTTCTTCTGAAACTGATCCGTGCCCCAAGCTAAATATCTGGTATCCACCAGAATCAGTTAGCATCGGTCCATTCCATCCCATCATCTTGTGCAAACCACCAAGTTTTGCCACAGTATCCTCCCCCGGTTGGAGCATTAGGTGATAGGTGTTGGAAAGTATTATCTGAGTACCAGCTTCACCGATTCTCTCAATATCTGCAGCCTTAATTGCAGCTTTGGTTGCACAAAACATAAATGCTGGTGTTTCTATGTTTCCATTTGGAGTTTTAATTGTGCCAACTCTTGCAGAACCTGATTGCTTGGTTATCCTAAATGAGAACTCTTTTTTCATCTATTTGCTTGAAAGCTCTGCTATGATATTTTCCACTTTTTTAGGAGTAAGATTCTCATAAAAATTGTCATTGATCTGCACAACAGGAGCATTAACGCATGCACCAAGACATTCAACTTCTTTTAAAGTAAACAGATCATCTTTGGTAGTTTCACCTATATTGATCCCAAGCCTCTTTTTAAAGGTATTTAAAACTTCTTCGCTACTGCATAACCAGCAAGGGGTTGTCCTACAAACTTGTATCAGATATTTACCCATCGGTTTTAAATTATACATGGTGTAAAAACTTGCCACTTCGTATACGCAAATATGTGGAATATGTAGCATATCAGCAACGTAGCGCATGGCAGACTCAGGAACCCATCTACATTGTTCTTGAACCAGATATAGTAAAGGCATAACAGCACTACCTTCTTTACCTTTTGGGTACATCTCTATAAACTTCTTTGCTTTCTTGAGGTTTTCCAATGTAAAACTAAACTGCTCTTCTCTTTCTTTCATCTGTAGGTTCATGTAAATCTCAACAGATTATACTTAAAGAATCAACAACTGCAATTAGACCTCTCACATGAAAAGACAATTATTTTTGGCGTTTTTTGTGTACTCTTGAATTGCTTTAGCTATAAACGTTAAGGAATTTACTAATCTAAAAAAGGCAAAAAAATCCCTGGCCATTGTCTATTTTCAGTATTGGCGTTTTTTAAAGTCTTAGATTTACAGTTCCATAATTCCTACTGTGATGGTATTTTTTTCTCATGCTTTATGATACCATCACACTCTGGAAACATACATCTAAGAAGTTCACTAAAATTTTGAAAAATGCAATCTACTTCTATACTCGAATATGTCAAGTAGTAGTTCAAAAGATTTACTCTCAGCAATTGCACTTTTTGCATTATTGTATGCAAGGTTGAGCAGTTCTCTATCTTTGTATAAGTCAGCAAATTTAAACTCCATGCATCCTGATTGCTTTATGCCCAATATATCTCCACTACCTCTTAGCATCATATCTTTTTCAGCAATGTGAAACCCATCTTGTGACTCACACATGATCTTTAACTTTGAGAATGAGCTTTTGCTTAGATTATCGTATAATAATACGCAAAAAGATGGCTTACTTCCTCGTCCTACTCTGCCTCTCAACTGATGCAATTGCGATAATCCAAATTGCTCTGCATTTTCTATAATCATAATGGTTGCATCTGGTACATCTATACCAACTTCTATCACAGTTGTTGCAACTAGGAGGGAAAATTCATTTCTTTTGAAAGAAAATATAGCTTGATCTTTCTGATCTTGAGCTAGTTTTCCGTGCATTATTCCAACTTTATCAAAAAATGTCTTTTGCAATTCCTGAAAGCGCATCTCTGCTGCAGCAACATTTAGTTCTTCGTTTCTTTCTATATATGGGCAAATCCAATACGCTTTTTCACCCCTATTTATAGCACCCTTAAGCTTTTCAACAATATCTGGTACTTTTTTAATGTTCATAATGACAGTTTTTATTGGCAACCTAGATTTTAGTTTTTCCTTTAAAACGGAGCATTCAACATCGCCATACATGGCTTGCTGCAAAGTCCTTGGGATAGGAGTGGCAGTAACGAAAAGTATGTCAGTATTTTCTCCCTTTCCTACCAAACAATTTCTCTGCATCACCCCAAACCGCTGTTGCTCGTCTACGACTGCAAGCCCTAAATTTTTAAATGTAACGTTAGCTTGAAACAGTGCATGAGTACCAATCACTATATTTAAAGTACCACTTGCAAGTTCGTTCATGATAGTCTTTCTTTCTTTGCGTGTAGTTTTACCAGTAAGCAGAACAACTTTTATATCTGTGCAAGATAAAGCCTCTTCGATCCAATTATAATGTTGCTCTGCTAAGATAGTAGTTGGTGCCATTAGAGCTGCCTGCATGTTGTTTTCCACCACACTCAGCATCGCAAAAAGTGCAACCACGGTCTTGCCACTACCGACATCACCTTGCAGCAAGCTTACCATGCGGTATTTGGATTTTTGTCTCTCTGAAATTTCATCTATTGCACGAATTTGATCGTTTGTTAATTGGAACGACAAGCCATTTAAAACTTGCTCTTTATATTTATTAGATATTGTAAATTCTCTTCTCCCTTTTCTTACGCGATTTTCTCTTGCAAGTTTTAGTGCTAGTTGATACGCAAATAATTCATCATAGGCAAGTCTTTTCCGACAAATTTCCGCTTCTGCCAATGACCTTGGCCTGTGCAGCTTTATAATGCTTTTTCTCCAACTCAGCCATTTTTTTTGCTCGATTAATTTACCATCTATCCACTCTGGTAAATCAGGCAATTCTTTTAGATTAGAATTTATTATGTTTTTAATGCTCTTGTTAGTAATGCCGCGACATAATTGGTAACCTGGCTCTATGCTAGCTATCTCTTCAAGTTGGTCGACGTTAAGCGATACGTAGTCTGGGTGAGTAATTTGCAAATATCCGGCAAATTTATCAAGTTTACCACTGATGACTACATGGGCTCCAATTGGAAATGATTTATATAAATATTTAACTGAGTAATTAAAAAAGACTATGAATATGTACTGACTTTCGCCTTCAACGACTATCTTATATGGCCTACCTCTAAAATCTGGTGGCTGATGTTCATGAACTTTTGCCATGAAAGTTGTAAGTTCTCCAACTTGAGCATCAAGTAGCGATTTACTCCTATCTATATAACTGTGTGGCCTGTAAAACAGCAGGTCCATTACTCTATCTCCGCCACAAAGTTTATGCAATATTGTGGAATGAAACCTAGGTATATTCTCCAGCTTGCCATTTAGAAAGGCTAGCACATCTGGTTGTTCGTTGAGGCTCATACATGTGTAAAATTGTTTATCCATAATAGGGCTTTCTTAAAATTCTGTCATCTTATGGCTAAGCTATACTAACTTCCTAAATCACAACGCCATCCTACAACCTAGGAACATTGTAGTTCGAGAGCAACTCTCACTCGAAGGGTGTAATTCAAGTAGCTCCTTTTCTTATTATCCAAGTAGACCCATTTCTTGTCATGCCAGTACTCCGACACTGAGATCCAGTTCTCCATAATAATTAATGTTGTATTTTAACATAACTTTTATGCTCACCTACTTGACAAAATTCCTGGATGCCAGTGTTAAGCACTGGCATGACACCCTCCAGTAGGACAATGTTCGTGCAGCTGTGCTTCACGCGCTGGAATAACAGGTCTATGGTACATCCAAGTGACTTTTTTTGTCATTCCAGTACTTGATACTA
>NZ_JACZHU010000036.1:0-9725 GCF_020278605.1 Wolbachia endosymbiont of Mansonella perstans
TTCTGTCGTATATAGATATTGCCTTTAACATATCGTTGGCTATCATATCCGTACACTTAGACCATTCATCTATAACCTTGTTATACCTTTCACTTCTGGTGATTAACCCGTCTTGATATTGCATAGAAAACTTTTTAATTTCATTCCTAGCATGATCGACATGTGTGGCTTTAGTTTTGGGTATAACTAGATCGCAACGACTAAAAGAAGTACCAGAAAATGTAGCATACTCAAAGCCAAGTACCATTAGTTTATCAGAAAATTCTACTGTAGCGCTTTGACCGCAGTTACGATACACCAAATCAACTATATTGGTTACTTCTTTAACTGTTAACACCTGATTTACAAGGTCAAAGCTCAAATTCTCATGTTTAGGAAAGATCTGCCACAATATTAGGCGACCAGGAGTTGTACGGACAGCTTTATAGTAAATTTCGCCGTCACTACTCGTATATTCCATCCTATGCTTCATGTTAGAATGAATATGCAAAGTACCGTTACTCAGAGAGTGTTCAATTTCACCAAAAGTACTCGAGAATGGTAAATCATCATCTTCCTCACTGGTTTGTTCCTGCAAAGTTAAGTAGTGTATACCAAGTATTATATCTTTACTAGGAACTATAATTGGTCTGCCGTTAGAAGGGCTTAAAACATTATTAGTTGACATCATCAATACTCTAGCTTCAAGCTGAGCTTCTAATGAAATCGGGACGTGTACTGCCATTTGATCACCGTCAAAGTCAGCATTAAACGCTGTACAGACAAGTGGATGCAATTGTATTGCTTTGCCTTCAATAAGAATTGGTTCAAAAGCCTGTATACCAAGCCTATGCAGAGTAGGTGCTCTATTTAACAACACAGGGTGTTCTTTTATTACCTCCTCAAGCATGTCCCAAACTTCTGGCTTCTCTGCTCTTATTAGCTTACTAGCAAACTTAATAGTTGGAGCCATACCATATATCTTGAGCTTTGAGTAAACAAAAGGCTTGAATAATTCGAGAGCCATTCTTTTTGGTAATCCACACTGACTTAACTTTAAAGTTGGACCAACAACTATTACAGAACGTCCAGAGTAGTCCACTCTTTTTCCTAACAGATTCTGACGGAAACGACCTTGTTTTCCTTTTAGCATATCGCTAATAGATTTTTTATATCCAACAACACCAGCTTTATTTGCTAGAGTATTACGACGGCTATTGTCAAAAAGAGAATCAACTGCTTCTTGTAACATCCTCTTTTCGTTACGAATCATAATTTCGGGAGGATTTAAACTTAATAGCTTTCTCAACCTATTATTTCTATTAATAATAGTTCTATAATGATGATTCAGATCAGAAACTGCAGGACGACCATTTTCAAGAGACACTAAAGGACGCAAATCAGGTGGCAAAATAGGTATAGTCGTAAGTATCATCCACTCAGGTCTGTTTCCTGATTTAATAAAGTTTTCAATAATACGTAATCTCTTTATAATCTTCTTTCTTCTTATTTCGGAAGTAACAGATTCTAACTCCAATCTTAGATTCTTTCTAATTTCATGTAAATCAAGACGAGCCAGCAACTCTCTTATAGCTTCAACACCTTGCATAGCCACAAAGCTATCGATTCCATAACTATCTTTAGCTTCATTGTAGGCTTTTTCACTAATAATCTCACCTTTTTCAAAAGAAGAAACAAGAGGATCTATTACAATGTAATTATCGCTATATAAAATGTTCTCAATATCTCTTAGAGACATGTCTAGTAATGCTCCAATCCTCGAAGGAAGCGATTTCAAAAACCATATATGAGCAACAGGAGATGCAAGCTCTATATGGCCCATTCTTTCTCTTCTTACTTTAGAAGATGTAACTTCTACTCCACACTTTTCACATATACGACCTCTGTGTCTTCTTTTTTTGTATTTTCCACATAAACATTCGTCATCATTAACAGGACCGAAAACCTTAGGACAGAACAATCCACCTTTTTCAACTTTAAATGTACGATAGTTTGCAGTTGAGACATCTTTTATCTCGCCATAGGACATAGATTTAATACTTTCAGGACTAGCAATGGATATACTAATCTTATCAAAAGACTGTGCAATATTAGTATGAGATATGTCTTCAATAACTATCTCATTTTGCTTTAAAGCTACATTTAGACATAAAGAGCGTAATTCTTTTATCATCACATTAAAAGATTCAGGAGTCCCACACTCAAAATTACTGTCACCTTTTATTATTGATTCATAAATCTTAATCCTACCATTAATATCATCAGACTTCACGGTTAACATTTCCTGTAAAGTATAGGCAGCACCATAAGCTTGCAATGCCCAACATTCCATTTCACCAAAACGCTGACCACCAAAATGGGATTTTCCTCCAAGAGGTTGCTGAGTAACCAAGCTATAAGGCCCTACTGAACGTGCGTGAATTTTATCGTCAACTAGGTGGTGCAACTTAAGCATGTACATATAGCCAACTGTAACCTTACGATCAAATTTTTCACCGGTGCAACCATCATACAATACAGTTTGTCCAGAGTTATCCAAACCAGCGAGTTCAAATAACTTTGTTATTTTTTCATCTTTTGGACCTTCAAATACAGGCGCAGCAACAGGAACACCATCACGTAATTTATTTGCAAACTCGATCAAGCTACTATCACCAATCTCACGAACACTATTACAGATGGATACATCACTACCGCAACTATACACCTCAATAAGGAAGTTACGTAAATTGTCGTGAGCGCTTTTATAGGAGTTTAAATAATTTTTCACTAATGTGTTTAGCTCTTCATTTAGTGTATTTTTATTAGATATATTAAAAATAGAAGCCGCTATTTCCTCATCACTAGCTTCTTCAATTTTTCTGTTATCAAGGTACGCTGCTGCAAATTTTGCAGGGCTATCGTTGTCGAGAGACCTAATTTTCTTACAGAAGGCACTTTTAGTTTTGTTGATTTCATCAAGAATGTCACTTACTTTTTCTCCTAATTTTTTGCAAGCCCAACCTACATGAGTTTCTAATATTTGTCCCACATTCATTCTTGATGGCACACCTAGAGGATTAAGAATAATATCAACAGGAATCCCATCCTCTAAATAAGGCATATCCTCTACTGGTACAACTCGAGAAATCACCCCTTTATTTCCGTGCCTACCGGCCATTTTGTCTCCTGGTTGCAGACTGTGCTTCACAGCAATGAAAATTTTTACTGACATTGATACACCTTGAGGCAAGTCATAACCCTCATCCAATTTTTCTACTTTTTGCTTAAACTGTGTTATTGCATTTGATACTTTTTCATCAAAGTCTTTTTTTAAGCTCTTAACTTGTTCAGAAATAGATTTGTTCTTTAGCCCTATACTCCACCATTGTTCACGTTCAATAGCGTTAAGTTTTTCTTGATCTTGAGAGCAAGAATGCATGAGAAGTTTTTTTAGTTCGTCATAGAAATACTCACTGGCTACATTGATTACATAGTCCCGCTCTTTTTCTAGATCACCCATTTCTTTTTGCTTAATAAGTAATGCCCTTTCGTTCTCTTCAACTCCCCTGCGTGTAAAGACTCTTACATCAATTACTGTCCCTTCAACATCTGGAGATGTGTACAAAGAGGAATCTGCACAATCGAATGACTTTTCACCAAAAATCGTCATCAACAATTTTGTTTCAGGAGGCAATGAAAGAGAAGGTTTAGGTGTAACTTTACCTACTAGAATATAGCCTGGGCCCACTCTTGTACCAATTTTTACTATACCACTATCATCCAAGTGATATAAATTTTCCTCATTAACACCAGGTATAGCACGAGTTATTTTCTCTGACCCTAAAGGAGTATCATGTACAACACATTCGAATTCTTCTATATGGATAGAAGTAAATAGATCCTTTTTAACAACTTCACTGGAAATAATAATAGAGTCTTCAAAATTATAGCCTTGCCAAGACATGAAAGCGACTAGCAAATTTTTACCAAGTGCTAGCTCACCACTATTAATTGCAGGACCATCAGCTATCACATCACCCTCTTTAACGTAATCACCAACACGTACTAATGGCCTTTGATTAATGCAAGTATTATGATTGGAACGCTGAAATTTCTTTAGATGATAAATATCTACACCTAGGTAGTTAACCCTTTCTTCATCAAAGGCGCGTATAACTATGGAATTACTATCAGAGCTATCAACTATGCCATCACGTTTTGCCAAAACTACAGCACCAGAACCAGAAGCAACGAAAGACTCCATACCAGTTGCAACCAAAGGAGCAGTAGGCTTCAATAAAGGTACAGCTTGGCGTTGCATGTTTGAACCCATTAATGCTCTGTTGGCATCATCATTTTCCAAAAATGGGATCAAGGAAGCTGCAACTGATATTACCTGTTTAGGAGATACGTCAATGTAACTCACTTGATCGCTACTTACCATGGCAAAACTACCAGCATATCTACAGTATAGCATATCATCAACAAAACGGTTATTTTCATCAAGCCTTGCACTGGTATCAGCTATATAATACGAACCTTCATCTATTGCAGATAAATACTCAATTTGATCAGTGACAACCCTATTTACTACTTTCCTGTAAGGGCTTTCAATAAAACCATATTTATTAACACGTGCGTATATAGCCAAACTGTTGATTAGCCCTATGTTTTGCCCTTCAGGGGTTTCAATGGGACAAATTCTTCCATAATGAGTTGGATGAACATCGCGTACTTCGAATCCTGCACGGTCTCTCGTTAAACCTCCAGGGCCTAATGCTGATAACCTTCTTTTATGCGTTATTTCAGATAATGGATTAGTCTGATCCATGAACTGGGATAATTGAGAAGAATTAAAGAAATCTTTTAAGGCATTAGTTAATACTTTTGGATTAATAAAATCCGATGGAGAAACTTTGTCTAAACTAGAAGTAGACATAGAGTCGATTATTACACGTTCCAATTTTAATAACCCAGCCCTGAACTGATTCTCTATAAACTCTCCAACTGATCTTACTCTTCTATTTCCCAAGTGATCAATGTCATCCACAGACCCTTGACCGTCACGTAATAGTACTATTTTTCTTACAATTTCAATAATATCTTCGTGTGTTAAGACAGTTAAATCCTCGTCACAATTTAACCCAAGGTAAGAATTAAGTTTTAACCTACCAATATTAGACAGGTCGTAATACTCAGGGTTGAAGAAAAGATTATGAAAAAACTCTTCTACTATTTCTAAAACTGGGACTTCACCGGGACGCAAGACTCTATATATTTCATACAGCGCATCCTGATAAGACATGTTTTCATATAGAAAAAGTGTATTTAATATATAAGGCCCAACGTATAGATTATCGATGTTTAAAACCGATATTTCACCCACAGATAGTAATTCAAGCTTTTTTACGTCTTCCACTTTTATAGACTCACCAGCAGACAAAATTTTCGTAGAGCTAACACTATCTACTAAGTCTTCTGCGAGAAATAAACCACATATGGAATCGAAAGGTACTAGATACTCTTTTAATCCATCGTCATATAGCTTTTTAGCTAGCCTTGAAGTAACACGAACATTAGCCTTAAGTAACACATTACCTTCAACTTCCATTAAGTCAAAGGGTAACCTAACTCCCTTAAATTTGTCAGGAATAAAAGGTACTTTCCAACCATTTTTGTATTTTATATATTTTATTTTTTCATAAAATTTATCGAGTATATCATTATTTGACAGACCCAACGCTTTTAATAAAACTGAGATTGGTAATTTTCTTTTCCTATCAATACGAAAATATAAATGGTCTTTAACATCAAACTCAATATCAAACCAAGAACCTCTATAAGGGATAATTCTAGCAGAATAAATTAATTTACCGGAATTATAAGTTTTTCCCTTATCGCTATCAAAAAATACACCAGGGGACCTATGCATCTGTGAAACGATAACTTTTTCCACCCCATTAATGATGAAAGTGCCTTTATCAGTCATCATCGGCAACTCACAAAAGTGGACTTCCTGCTCTTCTATAAATTTTACAATAGTCGCAAGCTTGGAACTATCTCCACTTTCTTTTATCGATCTATATTCATCGAGAGAAATACCCTCTTGTACAACAACAAGACGTATAGAAGCAATAACTCGAGCAGAAAAAGTTATACCGCGCTTTATACATTCAGACTCATCATACTTAGGATCATCTATTCTGCAGTTTATGAACTCAATAGTAGCCCTATGCAAAGGATCATTTATTGGAAAGACTGAATGAAAAATAGATTCAAGTCTTTCATTATCATGACTTCCAGGAGTAAATGACTTGTATGACTCTTTTTGAACTTTAACTAAGTCTAACAAAGAATCTTTTAAGTCAATTGACCTGGAATAAGAAACCCTAGGAACAAAAGCATCAGAAACACACATATAAGAAGAATCAACCATTAAAGTACCCCAAACTAACTAAAAGCGCTGAATCAATATAAAATTAATATATTAAATATAAGCATCTTATTCAAGTTCCACTTTGGTTGCTCCTGCTTCAATGAGTTGTTGCTTTATTTTCTCTGCTTCATCTCTAGGAATGTTATCAGTCAGATTCTTAGGCAAGGATTCAACTAACTCTTTTGCTTCTTTTAAGCCTAATGTAGAATTAACCTTTCTAACCATTCTAATGATTTCCATTTTTTTGCTTGCATCAATTTCTTTAATTACAACTTTGCATTCAGTTTTTTCTTGAGAACCAGGACTAGCAGCATTATCACTAGTAGGTGCACTAGCACTAGCAACTCCGCCAACAAAAGAACCAGCGGGTAATCCTATCTTCTCTTCTAAAACTTTTACAAGTTTAGAAGCCTCTAATAGATTTAAGGATAATATTTTATCAACCAAATCGTTTGTTACATTACTCATACTACTACCTTACTTAACAACAAATTTATTTTCTAGAACTATAATAATCTAACATTCTTATAAGCCTCATAGAAGGTGAGTTAATAGATAACGCCAACCGAGCAGGAATATTATGAGATATTAAACGTATAATTTTAATACGCAACTCATCCAGAGAAGGCAACTTAGCTAGTTTATTAACATCCTTTATTGTAAGCAATTGATTAAGGTGAGCTGCGCAAATCACAGACATCTTTTTTTTATTAGCATCAATAAAATCAACTATCAGCTTTGCAGCTTCTACTATACCACTAGAGTATATAATAGCAACAGGACCAGAAAACCTATCTGACAAATAGGGAAATCTATCAGTCCTTTCCAAAGCTAAACGAGCTAGAGTATTTTTAACTATTAGCATCCCACCTGCTATAGCCTTTAAGCTACTCCTGAGGGCTAATGAGTCACTAGCATTTATAGATTTAAAATTTACCAGTATTAAGAAATCATTATTTACAAACACATTCATTATGTTCTGTATAAAGTCATCCTTACTTTCACGCTTCACAGTATTACTCCCTTAAATTATATCTTCCACTTTATTTATTTTATAAGCTTTTCCCATAGTTGAATTCAAAAAGACACTCTTAAAGTATACTCCTTTAACAGAAACAGGTTTACCATTTTTAATGACTTTAAGAAAGGCTTTCAAATTTTCTAGCAAATCATCAACACCGAACTTGATGTTTCCTAATTTACCGTGGATAATACCATTTTTGTCTGTCCTAAATTTTATTTGACCAGACTTAATGGTTTTAACAGCTTCTGCAACTTTAGAAGTCACGGTACCAAATTTAGGATTAGGCATCAACCCCTTGGCACCTAATGCTTTTGCGATAGAGGTAATTTTTGCTATAAAATCGGGAGTAGTGATACACCAATCAACATCTAATTTTCTACCCTTTTTTATTTCTTCAACTAAATCCTCCTCTCCTACAATATCAGCACCAGCTTTTTCAGCTTCTGATAAATGCTTATCTTGGGCAAAAACAGCTACTTTAATGTCCTTTCCAATACCCTTAGGCAAAACCACTGTACCGTACACCTGTTCTTCAGGTTTACGTGAATCCACACCTAAATTAACTGCAACATCAATTGACTCATTAAACTGTGCTAAAGCAGACTCAATAATCTTTTCTAAACATTGCTTGGAATTACCGTGATATGCACTCATGCGCTTAACCTTCTACAACTTCTATACCCATAGATTTGGCAGTGCCTATAACCATTTTCACTGCTGAACCCTCATTATCCACTTTCATGTCAACCATTTTACATCTTGCTACCTTAATTATAGCAGACATAGGCAACTTCGCCACCAATTCTTTACCCGGATTATTGGAGCTTTTGGTCAATTTAGTTTCCTGCTTAAGCAAATAAGCAACAGGCGGCCCACTGACAGTAAAATCGTGAGAGCGATCATCCTTTATAGAGATTCGTACTGTTACCAAATCACCTACCTTATAGTTAGCGTTAGCCGTGCTAGTCGCCTTATTAAAAGCTTCGCAGAACTTAGGAACAGGTATACCACGCGGACCAAGCACTGAAGCAATTTTTGGTCCGGGTACTGCCTTCCCCGCTTCCATTAATAAATTAATCTTAGTAACCACGACACTCATAATTAATCCTCTATTTTCTCTACTTGAGCTAAATCTAACTCTATTATTGTTGGCTTACCTAGAATTGACACTTCTACATTAATAATTTTTTTTTCATCGTTAATCATATCTACTTTACCAGTAAAATTTTGAAAAAGACCGTCATTAATTTTCACCTTTTCTCCCTTTTCATAACCATGACTTAACTTTTTCATCTCTTGAGCATTGTAAAGTGCATTACACATTGAGCGAATCTCATCATCCAAAATTACCTTGGGAACATTACCATTTTTTAAGAACCCATAAACTTTAAGAGACTTTGGTATACTATTAACAAAGTTTAACACTTCATCACATAAATTTACATATAAAAAAACATAACCAGGAAAGCATTTTCTTCGTGTAACAGTTTTTTTAGACCTTAATTCTGCCTCACTTGGCTCTTCATATGGGATAAAAACTTCCTTAAAATAATCGCTAACTCCTAACCTCATGGAATTTTCTAACACGTGTTGACACACCTTTTCTTCATAATTGGAAGCAACTCTCAAAATATACCACTTGTACTTGTCGAATTCTCTACGCTTTAAACTCATTTCATCATCTAAAACTACTTCAAAATTACCAGGCTCATCACTGCAGAACCCAGGTGTTTGATTCAGAATATCCTTACTCTCATCACACAGGTGCATATACACGTACAGTTCACACAGTTCCCTTATGTCATATTTTGAATTGCCTACCGTTTGATAAGGAATAAATACCTCCTTAAAATAAGCAGTGTAGTTTACCAACTCACGTAAGTGCCTCTCATGCCCGTAATCAACTTTAATAATGTACCATTTATATTCCATAAACAATTCCAAATAAAGCTTTAATTGTGTAAAGAGACGTAAAATCTATCAAATGAAAGAGGACTGAGAAGCATAGTATAACAATTGCTACAACAAATAAAGACGATAACACTTCTTGCTTCTTCACCCAGACAATTTTTCGTATTTCCTGTTTGATATCACACAAAAAGACACTTAAACCTTTTAACATTTCTACCACAACATTAATGCAGGAGCGATAGGAATTGAACCTACAACCTCTGGTTTTGGAGACCAGCGCTCTACCAATTGAGCTACACTCCTATGACTAAACTTTCACTCCAAAATTTCAGAAACAACACCAGAACCAACAGTTCTACCACCCTCTCTTAT
>NZ_JACZHU010000037.1:0-9598 GCF_020278605.1 Wolbachia endosymbiont of Mansonella perstans
CCAAATCTGGATATAAGGTTGGTGCTTTGCCAGAAGACAAATATTACTTTCAAGATGGCAAGTTCGTAATTCGCGATAGCGATACGAAGAAGTGTATAGCGTTGCCTGAAGATAAGTGTCCATCAAAATAATGAAAAATGGCGATCATTATGACTTAGCTATATCTGATAAAGAGGGCAAGGTAATAAGTAGTATTACAAAAATGGATAACTTAAACTATGAGTTGCTGTCAGACACAAGTGGTGTTAGTTTAGAAACGCAAGGTAGTGCTTCATTTTCAGATTAACACAATGAATATAATGCTTATCTAGAAAATGGTTTGGAAGAAATATTTAACTGCGCAAGCGATTGCGCTTATCACGATCATAACTCGTTTAACGTGGGTTAATACACATAAAGGGCTGCTGTTTTAATGCAGAATCCCACATGTACGTGAGATTATTATACTAAGCTAAGTATAAATTACTACAGAATTACACACTTTTTTTGATATTAGCAAGAACTATAATAATGTAGCACTGCCTTGCGTATTGCCAATCCAAATTTTACCTGCTGTAGAATAATATGATCTGCTATATCACTGCTGATCTCGATCCCTCTGTTTATTGGCCCTGGATGCATAACTATCGCACTTGGTTTTGCGTATGACAACTTTCGTAAATCAAGCCCATATAAACGAAAATATTCTCTCTCTGAAGGAATAAAACAACCATTATTCATGCGCTCTTTCTGCAACCTCAAAAGCATAATTACATCGGCATCCTTTATGCCTTCAATTAGTGAATAATGGACTGAATCTACCTCAGGAAAATATCTACAAATCAAAGTTGGTGGTGCAACTAAGCATATTTTTGCTCCAAACATTTTTAATAATCTTATATTCGATCTTGCAACTCTGCTGTGCAAAATATCTCCGCATATTGCAATTTTGAGATCTTTTATTTGCTTTTTATTACTACTGATTACAAAATAGTCTGCAAGGGCTTGAGTTGGATGTTCACTGCTTCCATCACCTGCATTGATTAGCGAGCAACTAACATGCTCGGCCAGCATACTCAAAGTACCGCTGTTTTTTTGCCTGATTACTATATAGTCAGGATTCATTGCATTTAACGTTTTCACCATATTTTTTAAATTTTCTCCTTTATTAATAGAAGAAGATTTTATCGGCAGAGTTATAACATTTGCTCCAAGACTTTTTGCTGCTATTTCAAAAGATGTAAGAGTACGTGTTGAATCTTCAAAAAATAGATTTATTACTGCCTTATTCTCTAAGATATGCCCATTTGCAGCTTCATTTTTCAGGTATTGACCAGCTAGCTTAATTATATTTTCTACATCATTGATTGTGAGATCCTGTATGCTTAGCAGATTCTTTCTATCGCTCATAATTTCTTTTTATTGTACGATTGCCATTCAACTCATTCTACCTCCTTATTGCCTTTTTTCAATAAGTTCCCTGCACAACAGTTATTTTAGCTGAGCATAAATAGGCATTGCATTAAAATAAAAACTGGTATTAATTGATAATTAGTACTCTGGTTTTATTATAGTTAGTATGTTAATAACAAATGAGGTTGAAAATGGTTGTAAAAACTGAAAAGAAAAATGAGAAGACTAGCCTGAGAAGGTAAATACTAGATTACATGCCGTGGAAAATGGCGCTCACAATTGCTGCTTTTTCTATTCCAGTTGTTGGTTCTGTTGTTGGAGATTTAGCATATGGTAATTATAGGAAGAATAATAAAACCGAAAACCCTGCTTCCAATAATGGACTTGATGGGTCTAACAACAAGGAAAGCAAAAAAGAAAGACAACTAGGTTGTTTAGAAAGACTCGCATCTCAAGCTGGTACTATTGCAAAGAGAGTTGGTGTTATTGCAATTGGCTTTCTGCTTAGGGGACCAATTGGCGGTATAATTGCCATGGGTCTTATAATTGTTAACGATATATCAGGTGGTAAGCTTATTCAAGGGGCAGAAGAAAAAGCACCAGATGCAGGTTATGATGTATTGAGTGCTGCGGGAAAAGGCATATTAGATGCAGGAAGACAGGCAGTAGATAATATGAAAGGTTCTGAGAAAGAAGGGGAAATAGAAAAGTCAACTAATGAAATAGGAACTCCAACTGAGAGAGCTGCAGGTAATGAAAAAGAAGGTGGTAATAAAAAGCTGGAACCAGGTAATAAACAAATTCTTGGCCCTGCAACCAAAAAGCTTGCACAAGAAAGCTTAATGGATAAAGGACAAGATATTAGAAGCAGTTAAATCGACATGGCATCAACGTAAATCTTCTTGTCCGATGTACTGAGCATCACTTCCATTTAAACTCGTCAGCTATCATGACAGCTTCTAGCAGGTGTTCTTCAAGTTTGCTGAGAGGTAAGTTACTTTGTAAATAATTCCCCCAAGATTTTAATACGTCGGAAGTTTCGATACCTTCAACAATAGGATATTCCTGATTTTTTTTAGCATATAGTTCTTGAGCTTGCTTGCTTACTAAAAATTCCAGCAAAGTTATAGCATTTTCTCTGTTTTTTGAGTTTTTTGTTACCGCTGCACCACTAATATTCACCATTACGCCATTATCATTTTGATTAGGGAAGAAAACCCCTAGCTTGTCTGTAATATTCCTTTTATTTCCATGCCCTGATAAAAGAATCCTTGCAAAATAATAGCTATTTACTATTGCAACATCTCCTTCACCAGCAGCTACAGCGTGGATTTGGTCAGTATCGCCACCACTTGGTTTTCTTGCCATATTGCTCACAATTCCACAGACCCATTCTTTTGCCTTTTCAAAACCATCGTTTGCAATCATAAAAGCAATCAATGATCGGTTATATGGACTCGTAGAAGAACGTACTAATATTTTTCCTTTCCATTTCTCATTTGCTAGGTCTTCGTAAGTACTTAGATCCTTAGGGTCTACTGATTCTTTATTATAAACTAATATTCTAGTTCTTTTTGTGAGACCAAACCAATAATTTTCACTATCTCTAAATTTTGCAGGTATAGCACTTTTCAAAACCTCTGAGTCTACCTGGGACAGAAGATCTCTTTTTTTTGCTAAAATTAAATTCACTGCGTCCGCAGTCAAAAATAAGTCAGCTTCACCACCATTTTCCATGCGTGAGAGCAATTGAGAATAATCATCAATAATATAACGTACCTTGATGCCCGTATCTTTTGTGAATTCGTCAAATAAAGTGCGTACTAACTCTTCTTTACGTGATGAATAAACATTCACCACTCGTGAATTGTCAGTTTCACTGTTCTTGTACAAGTAAGCAACGACTATTAATACAACTGTTATTAGAAATGTGAATATTAAAGCTCTTTTCATATTGAACATAATAGTTTCTTATAGTTAAAGATACTCAAATAGGGAGACTTTAGCAAATGTAAAATTTGCTTAATACATAAGAATTATCGCCCCAATTAAGGAGCATTAATGTTTTGTAGAGAATTTATTTATCCACCAACACCGTAAACAACATTTGGATAATTGTGATATTGAACCACGACTTGCTCAAGCGTTAAGCTGCTGCGCTTAGCGTCTTTACTGTGATTTTCCTCAAGAACATTTGTTCTTTCGCGTTTTATTTCTTTAATGAATTCCTTGTTAACGTTTTCAGTGTTGATCTCTTCTAGAGAATATATAAGATTAGTGCAATTTGTTTTGTTATGGTAATGTACATCAAGGCATATGATTAATAATGTAAGTATACCTGAGCCTATAAGTAATGATAATCCTACGTTGTGATTCAAAAGATTCCGATAAAATTTTTGTACATTATTAACGCCATCTATTGCAAGTAGCCCTAAAGGAAGCGCGATATTTGCAACAACTACGCCAGTTAACAATGCAGTAAATATTGGCCTATTGTTGATTACTGATTCTATTTTGTTAGTTCTACTGATTACTTTTTCATCAATGTTAATGAAGCCGTTTTTAGCTTTCCAAGCGTTAAGTGCGAAGTTTGAATGAGTGCCATTGCTATATTCCAATCTTACAGATTTTATTACTTTATCCTTTGGCTGGAGCTCCAACATTTCGTCTAAAATCTCATCCGAATTTTTTCCTTGGGTTTGATATTCCTCAGTGTTTCTAAATTGTTTTATTGCACAAAATATTGGAATAATCGCAAGCAATGAAGCGAGTACAATGACTGGTATGGTAACATATCTAGAGCTATTCGTAAAAAATGGGATAAACTTTGCTTTATCTTGCAAAGATACTAAAGCTGTAGATGCACCAAGTACAATAGCACTTACACTAGAAATTATAAAGCCCTTCTGCTGCATGGTGTATTTTACTCTTGGCAAAAATCTGTTTGTTTTTTTACTTGAGTTGATTAAAGGAGTTGTTGAATCTACTTCACTACTTTCAATATCACCATCACCTTTTGGTGTGAGAGAAGTTGGAGGCGTACCTGAACCACTGCTAAGTTTATTGGCGGGTAATCTTTTCAAATCTTTCAATATTTTATTATTATTCCAAGGTAGGCTATATATCGTCCCTTCGGAAACTGATCTTTTCAAACTTCGATTATCTACTCCACTGTCCAATGACCTTGATGTTTCCTCTTCTTCACCTTCAGAATTTGATTCATCAAATGGATTTGTAGGTTGTATAATTTTGTTCTCATTTTTTCCTGGAGTAGTTGTTCTAGGTGCTACTTGTGGCAGAGTTTTTGGTGCTGTCTCGCTATCTTCACCCCTTTTCTCGTAGGAAGTTAATTTTACTTGGGATTCTCCTGTGACTGATTTTAGCATATTACTCTCCGAAATTAATTACTAATGCTGTGTTGATTACACTATAGTTGTTAAGATGTAGTAAATACTAATTTAAGAATAAATATGAAAAATTTAGTATAAAAATTGCCTATCAAAGATTCTTTTGTCTAATGAATAATCTCTATCAAAAAGTAGAGTAACTGTGTTTTCATGGTCTTTCTGCATTTTTATTTGTGATATATTACGAAACTCTTTGTAATCTGATACTACAAGTGCTGGACGATTTTCCACGTCGTTAATGTCAATTTGTACTACTGTATCACTTGAGATTAACGCTCCGTTCCAATGCCTTGGGTGATAGCTATTAACAGAGGTCAGTGCAAGTAAGTTTGAGTTTAATGGTAAAATTGGACCTCCGGCAGAAAAGTTATATGCAGCGCTACCGGTTGGGGTAGACAATATTATTCCATCCCCTCTAAATTTTTCTACTTTTAACTTGTCATTGATAGTAACATTCATTTCTACTATTTGATTCGCTTTTCTAAAAACATATACCTCATTTAATGCTATGTAATGATATTTTTTGCCACCTATATCTGTAGCTTCCATTTTTAACAAAGTGAGCTGAGTTGGGATTGTGTATTCTATGTTATCAGTTAGATCTTCGCTGCGGCTAAAGCATTTATTCATCAAAAATCCAACGTTACCAGTATTTACTCCATATACATGTATGTTTTTATTTCCTATTACGTAATTATGTAGGGTGCGTAACATAAAGCCATCACCGCCAACAACTATGAGTAGATCAATTTCGGATTTATTTTCCTCTGTTATATTGATAAGATTAAATTTTTGTAACAGCTTGGATACTTCCTGCGATTTTGGTGACTCAGAAGCAACATAGGCTATATTTTTATATTTATGCATGCTTCACTCAGAAAGAAGCAAAACTAGAAGATACCTCCATACTTATCATTAAACTTAGCTATTTTGCTGGTTTTGCTTGCCGATCCACTTGTCAAACTTCCAGTCCATGCAGGGTGGGTTAGAGGATCTCTATCAAGTTTTACCTTATCACCGTTCTTTCCATAAGTGGAACGAGTTTCAAACTTTTGACCATTTGTCATAATTATAGTAATCTTATGATAATCAATTTCTACCATTGCTACCTACAAACTTTTTGCTAATTAATATTCTAGTAGATTCGATCCACTAAGTCAATTGTTATTCTAAAATATTGACGAAAAATAAATAAAGTAGTATACTTGATGAAAAATAAATAATAATTATTATGATTTTTGCTTTTCCTGGTCAAGGCTCTCAGTTTGTAGGAATGGGAAGGAGTTTATATAGTGAATTCTCTGTTGCAAGACAGGTATTTAATGAAGTAGATAGTATACTAAGTAGAAAGTTATCTAGTTTAATTTTTGACGGCCCTATTGAAGAATTGACTATCACAGAAAATGCTCAGCCAGCTATAATGGCAGTGTCAATTTCAACGCTACGTGTTATGGAGCATGTGTTTGGCAGATCTCTTTTATCTGATTGCAACGTTCAGCATGTTTGTGGACATTCAGTTGGAGAATATACAGCACTATGTGCTGCAGGAGCATTGACTCTTGAGTCTGCAGTCAAGCTGCTGAAAGTTCGCAGTGAAGCGATGCATGAAGCCTCTCTGAAATGTAAAGGCGGAATGGTTGCATTGCTTGGAGCAGAGATAAGCGAAGTAGAAGATATATTGAAATCAGCAAAAATTGAAAAGGTTTGTCAAATTGCAAACGATAATGGCGGTGGACAGGTAGTGGTAAGCGGCACTGCGGAAGCTCTTGAAATGTTACCCGATTTATTCAGAAACTCAAGCGTAAGGAAACTAATTAAATTGCAAGTTAGTGGGCCTTTTCATTCATCTCTTATGAAACCTGCTGATGAAAAACTTTTGGAATTTTTGGAAAGCATTACAGTAGCTCGACCTTTAATTTCATTTGTATCAAATGTTACAGCCAAAGAAGAAAGTGACCCAAAAATAATAAGAGATTTGCTTGCTAAGCAAATCATGAGCAGAGTAAGGTGGAGAGAGATGGTTTTATATATGGTAAACCGTGACGTTAACAAATTCGTTGAAATTGGGCCTAATAAAGTTTTATCTAATCTAGTTAAAAGAATTGATCAATCCATTAGTACAAAAAATATAGGTAGCATTAGTGATATTGATAATTTTCTTAATGAATCGTTAGTGTTGACAGCGGAAAATCTAGAAGTTAGTTTAAGTTAAAGCGTATAGCTAGCACAAATAAGGCTGATTGTTAATTCTATCAATTAAGGTGAGGGTGGAAAGTGTGACAAATATTAACACTAAAGAACACAACCTAACATTAGGCAGTACCACAATTAAACTTTTTATTGAAAGTGATGACATAAGTGGAATTAATTTTATTAACGTGCATCAAAATGAGGTAAATTCAAAAGAGGCCGGCAAGCGCATAATACAACAATTTGGTGGAAGGATGTTGTATATTATTCATGGCGATGGTACTTTACGTAATGTAGAATTTAAATGGTGAAAAGTGTGAGTTTAATCCCAACCGTGTATTTGACGACGTGAGTGCAGAGGCTAGTTTAAAATAATTTGGCAATTTTTCGGAAGATGCTTTGAAAGTAGTTGGAAATTTTGCAGAAAAATTTTTAGATTTCTTGCTTCCTGATCAAGACCGGTCATCGCTTTGCATAATAACTACAACTCTTCTAGCTACTCATTCAAAAGCTATTTTTCTCCGCCACTTTTCCGTAATGTACTGAAGATTTATCGAGAAATATGTCCAGAGAGCGGAACGGTGAGTTTTTCTACGCGACAGTTGAAGATTGATTCGAAGCTTTAAAACAGAAGGAAGTTTCCAATATAATATTGCAAAGCAACAAAATGGTTGAAGACGATGGTTCTTTATCTGTATATGCTGGAGAAAACGATATTCGGTACTCTAATGTGGAAGCAGAGCATGGTCATTTAGAGCAGCAAATAGATATGCTATCTGCTTTGCACAGTGTTTTATTTCCAAATGCAAATCAATTCTTGACAGTAGAATTATAATAACATAAAGGGTATTGGCTGCTTATACAATCAATGAACTACCTGTTATTTCGTCTGGTTTTTTAATTCCAAGTAACTGTAAAATAGTGGGAGCGATATCAGATAACTTTCCATCTCTCAGCTTCAGATTGTTATAAGAATCAGAGCATGCAATGAATGGAACTGTATTCAAAGTATGTGATGTATGAGGTGTGTTGTTTTCTTCATCGAACATACACTCAACATTGCCGTGATCTGCCGTAATAATGAGCGCAGCATTACCTACTTCCTCAGCAGCATTGAGCACTTTCATAAGGCAATTATCTATAGCTAGCACAGCATTCTGAGCTGCTTTCATGTTACCTGTATGACCTACCATATCAGGATTAGCGTAATTTACAACTATCAGTGAGAATTCTTGGGAATAAATTTTTTCTACAAGCTTTTCTGTGAGCTCAAAGGCTGACATTTCAGGCTGCAAATCATAAGTTTTAACTTTTGGTGAAGGAATGAGAATTCTTTCTTCACCGGGAAAAGGTTCTTCTTTGCCGCAGTTGAAAAAGAAAGTTACATGAGCGTATTTTTCAGTTTCAGCAATACGCAACTGTCGTAGTTTATTATCCGCTATTGCCTGTCCTAGAGTGTTGGCAAAGGATATAGGAGGAAAAAGACAGGGAATTTTTAAGTCCGCTTTGTATTCCACCATACTTAGAATCGAAGAAAATGGTTTTTGTTTATAGTCTTCTGTCATCTGAGCAGTTTGACCATAAATTCCAGCGTCACATGTTGGAATGGCATCCAAGAAATCTGTTTTACCAAGCAAAATACTTGCCAATTGTATCATTCGATCGGCACGAAAGTTAGCCAGTAACACTCCATCTTCTGGCTTTATACCTTGATAGTTACCTATTACTGCAGGTCTGATAAACTCATCAGTTATGTTGTTTTGATAATTATCGTCAATCAACGACATCACACTATTGTGACAAGGTGTCTTTGCAAATGCGATAGCTTCATAAGCCTCAATTGTTCTTTTCCACCTGTTATCACGGTCCATAGCATAATAACGTCCAGAGACAGTAGCAATTCTTATGTCATTGCCCTTTATACTCTCTTCAAATTCTTGAATGCATTTTTTCCCCGAATTTGGTGATGTATCTCTGCCATCTAAAAATGCATGTATCACCACTTTAATTCCGTGTTGGGATATTTTATTTGCTAGAGTTGAAATATGTTTTTGATGCGAATGAACGCCACCGTCTGACACTAATCCCATTATATGGCATACGCCATGCTTACTTTTTAAATTGCCAATAAAGCTTTGTAGATTTGCATTGCTTTCTATTGTTCCTATTTCTTGATTAATCCGCTGTAGGCTTTGCATCACTACTCTGCCACTGCCAATATTCATATGGCCAACTTCTGAATTACCTATTTGACCATCTGGTAGCCCAACATCGATTCCACAGGCAGATAAACTGCATTTTGGGTATTTAGAGCCAATATACTGCCAACAGGGTGGCTTTGCATTGCTAATAGCATTATATTCACTATTTTCTATTCCATTTCCCCAGCCATCTAGTATACATAAAACAACCGATTTAAAGTTCATACGGTGCTGGAATTCTATAGATATAACATGATACCAAAAACAAACTCTTTCCACAATTTCTATATTGCGTGACATAAAATTTGTAAAGGAAGAGTTATCAAATATCACATATGTGAGCAAAACAACATTAGATTTCTCGCATAACAAACTTTTGACAGAGCATTGGTATTCAATAGAAACGAA
>NZ_JACZHU010000038.1:0-9326 GCF_020278605.1 Wolbachia endosymbiont of Mansonella perstans
TGCACAGATTAGGAAGTTAAACAAATAGCTTCATTACTATGACAAGGGTGACGGCAAAGGTTGTTAATAGTTTTTTATTTCCATGGCTTAGGCAACTATTTGGACAACAAACATTAGACCTTATACCTCTTGCCCTCAAATTCGCATAAATCATGAATTATGCACGTTTCACACGAGGGTTTTTGTGCTTTGCAAACATATCTACCGTGCAAAACTAGCCAATGATGAGCATAAAGTAGATATTTTTTTGGAACTACATTTAAAAGAGATTGCTCCGTTTTAAATACGTCTTTTTCTTTCACAAGCCCCAATCTATTGCTAACTCTAAAAACATGAGTATCAACTGCCAATGTTGGAACACCAAGCCCTGAATTTAAGAACACATTAGCGCTCTTTCTCCCAACTCCTGGCAAAAACACCAAGTCGTCAAAATTTGTAGGAACTTTACTATTGTACTGCTCAGCTAATATTTTGCTGAGTTCAATTATGTTTTTTGCCTTGGAATTATACAAACCAATACTGCTTATGCGTTTCCTTAGCTCATTTTGCCCCAATTCCAGCATCTTTTCTGGTGTATCAGTGATGCTAAATAGCTCTTTTGTAATTTTATTAACGCTCACATCAGTTGTCCGTGCTGACAAAACTATTGCAACCAGCAATGTAAAATGATTGGTATAATTTAATTCTATTTTCGGTATAGAATTCGACTGCTTGAACTTTTCAAATATCAATTCTATTTTTTTTGAATCCATTTTATCTATAGCATCTTTATTTAAGAAAAAAAACCCTCTTTCCCATCATACAGATACAACTTATCCATTCTCACCACATCAAAGCTATTTTCCTCAAGTTTGACTAGCAGACTATTTATATCACTATTTGTAATAGTTTTCTTTTCATTATTTGCAATAAACCTGCAGGTTATTTGATCACTTAAAGATTTTGGACTTCCCGGCCAAATTGCAAGACCTTTTGAGTATATTGCTATAATTTTCAGATTACTCGATTCAAACAACTTCACTATCCGATCAAAATCAGCTGACTTACTCCAGGCAAGTGTTATATCGCTACCAACCAGCTTCCTAATTTTGTAGCTCTGCTTACAATCATCTTGCGTTTTATTTACTTTACTATCCAAGCTACTGCCAACTATAAGCTCAGATAACGTTGTGGGTTTTTTCCCTAGATTATCTACAACAGCTTCTGCAAATTTTTTGGTACCAACTTTCTGCTTACTCCTTTTCTCCTTATATAAATCGGCAGTGTGTATTCCATCCTCCAAAGTCTTCAGCCATGCATCGTAAATCAGTTTTGCAGTATCAACTTGACCCGTATAAATTAGCATATGCACTGCAGCGTTTAAAAGCCCTGAGGGATTAGCCATGTTTTTTCCTGCAATGTCAGGAGCAGAACCGTGTACTGCTTCAAACATTGCGTATTCACTCCCTATATTGCTACTTCCTGCTAACCCTACAGAACCTGAGGTTTGTGCTACTATATCTGATAGTATATCACCATACAAGTTCTCAGTTACTATAACATCGAATTTCTCAGGTTCTGTAGCAACACGTGCAATTCCAATATCAACTATATAATGTTCCGCCTTTATATCCGGATATTCTTTTGCAATATGATCAAATGCTGCGTGAAAAGCGCCGTCTGTCATCTTCATTATGTTATCTTTAGTCAAGCAAGTTACTTTCTCTCTATTGTGTTTTTTCGCATATTCAAAAGCGCACCTGCATATCTTCTCTGAGCCGGGTCTAGTAATAATTTTAGTGCACTGGTAAAAGTCATTAGTGAGTCTATGCTCTATTCCCGTGTAAACGTCTTCCTCATTTTCGCGTATTACAACGACATCAAACTTATTGAATTTACTTTCTATAACAGGATGATACGAAATACACGGTCTGATATTTGCATACAGCTCTAGATTTTTTCTGAGTGCAACGTTTAAGCTTTTGTGTCCTTTACCTTGAGGAGTTGTTGTTGGAGACTTAAGTAATATCTTTGTCCTCTCAATAGACTCCCAGCCACTTGGAGAAATTCCGTGAGACCATTCCTTATTATAAACACGCTCTCCTATTTCAATAACATCTACTGAGATCTTTGCTTCTGCTTCGCGCAATATCGATAGCACAGCTTCCATAATCTCCGGTCCGATACCGTCACCATATGCAACTGTGATTGGTGTTGACATAACTCTCCTAACTATAAATGACCTAATGTTAATTCAAATGATAGAGCGACACAAGTAGCTAATATTTCCCAGGTTAGCATATTTACGATTATTTAATAACATACCTTTATACTAGTTGTTTAATCATAGAATATGGAAAGTATATGGATACTGAAATAAGTTACGCCGGAATTCTTAGGCGAGTTTTAGCAAGTGTGATCGACGGTGTTTTATGGGTAACAATAGTACTTGTTACAAGTTTCTTTCTATATCTTCTACATCATTCATCTACACCATACAGTGATACAGGTGATACTTACAAAACAGCTATCCGTATGACAATTACTAAGGTAATAGTACCAGTATGCATGATGTTTAATATGCTAATGACAACGAGACTTGGCGGCACTCCAGGGAAACTACTGTGCGGCATATATAAAAGATGCAAGTATATTCATAAATATTACCCAAGTGTAAGCATTAATTAGGTATACCTTATCTAAAGTTCCTGTCTTAATCTATATTAGGTTGCGTGCTTATTGTAGGAACTATAAGAGAACTTTATGATGAGTATATTTTTGAATGGTGGTTTCTACTTTTAGAGAAATTAGTTCTTATAGCAACAGCTATAGCTATAATACTAATTTTCGTGTTAGCAATATTTGACAGACGTAAACAGACTGTATATGACAAAATTGAAAAAACAGTAGCAATAGACTATAAACCCAAAAACTAACTTCTCTTTACAATTTACGGTTATTTAATCACTGATATGATACATTAAGTAATCGTATATTGGAGGGAATATGGATACTAGATAAGTTACACAGGGGTTACAAGATGTACTGTGCAGCTGTAATTGATTACTTTATCCTGCTAGCAGTAATATGCCTAATCATTTTTCTTTTTATGGTACTAAGTTATATTACTGACAGAAAAGAGGCTTTTGATTCTAACGTATATGAACTATTACACGTGTCCTTCACAGTGATATTTACCTTAGTATTAGAAGCACTACTGATAACAAGATTTAAGGTACCCCAGAACAATTATTACGTGATATCCATATAAAAAATGCGAACACATTAAAAATGTTACCCTCATACAAGCAATAATCAAGGTGTGTTTCTAGAGAAGGCATTCTAATACCAATTCCCATTACACAGAAAGCGGATGGACAACAATGCTACTTTACCGCGCTATTCTACTCACTTCAGTATGCGCCTTTTCCTCGTTATTGTCCTATGTAATGAGAATTGGTATTAATTAACCAGCTCAGAGAATTATCCCTTGTCATTTGTGGTGTACTGCGTTAACATTTACGTGTTAATCCAGAAGATATTGATGAATAATATTGTAATTGTTGGTCTACAGTGGGGTGATGAAGGAAAGGGTAAAATAGTAGATTATCTTTCTGAGAACGCAGACGTAGTCGTGAGATTTCAGGGTGGGAATAATGCAGGGCATACTATAGTAATAGATGATGAAGTTTATAAATTAAATTTGCTGCCTTCCGCTGTTTTAAGAATGGACAAAATATCTGTTATAGGAAACGGTGTTGCTCTTGATTCGCATGCTCTAATCTCAGAAATAGAATCATTAAAAACTAGAGGAATAGATATCAATCCTAACAATTTGATTATATCTGAAAGCTGCCCATTAATACTTAGTGTACATAAGGACAAGGAAAAATTATTTGAAGATTTAAACGGGAATCACAAAATTGGCACAACAAACAAAGGAATAGGGCCGTGTTATGAAGATAAAGTTGGAAGAAGAGCTATACGCCTTTGTGACTTAGAAAACGCAGATGAGCTTAATAATAGAGTGGATGCTCTTCTGAATTACCACAATGCTATCAGGAAAGGCCTAAGCTGTCGGATAGTGAAAAAAGAGGAAATGTTAAAGGAAATTGAGGAGATCGCAAAGAAGATTCTTCCATATAAAAAGCCAGTGTGGAAAATATTGAATGACCTTACAAAAGAAGGTAAGAAAATAATATTTGAAGGTGCCCAAGGCACATTTTTAGATATCGACCATGGAACATACCCTTTCGTCACTTCAAGCAATACCTTAGCATCACAAGCAATAACAGGCTCAGGATTGTTTTCCAATACTTATGTTATCGGTGTAGCAAAAGCTTATACTACAAGAGTAGGCAACGGACCATTTCCTACTGAGCAGAAAAATGAAGTGGGAGATAGCTTATTTGCTATAGGCAAGGAGCTTGGAACAGTGAGTAATAGAAAAAGACGCTGCGGGTGGTTTGATGCAGTTTTAGTGCGCCAGGCAGTGCAACTCTCTGGAGTTTCAAGTATTGTATTAACTAAATTAGATATTCTTGATTCTTTTGACGTAGTAAAAATATGTACTGGTTATAAGTGCAGTGGAAGGATATACGATCACCTGCCTGCATCACGTTCAATACAAAGAGAATTGGAGCCGATATATGAGGAATTTCCTGGTTGGAAAGAAAACACTCAGGGTAAGAAGTCAGTTGAGGAATTGCCTGCAAATTTGATGAAATATGTGAGAAAAATAGAAGAATTAATAGGTGTACCAGTTTATCTAGTTTCAATCAGTCCAAAGAGAGAAGACATTATAGAACTTAAGGATTTTAAGCTTTCTGAGAATATTCTTGCGTCTTATTAACTGTTATCCAATAAAAAAACGCTCATTTGGCGAAAAAAACACTCCCATGACTTCAAGCATTAACTTATTATACAAAAGAGCTATGCATAACAATGTATGGTGAAGGTAAATTTAGCGTATGAAGAAAGCGAAAAAGCTGAACTCAAGTCTAACGCTTACAGTTATTTTCAACATTTCATTGTCAGGGTTTGTGTAGAGTAAAGTTTTTAATAGCCTGATTGTTCTTAGATAGGTATGTTCTGCTTAAAATAGTATTGATGTAGTGGGGTATAGTATGCACGTTTATTGTGGGTCTGAATCATTAGAATATATGTTAAGGAAAATTCCCCGTGTATTATGCAATTTGCAGACATTGTATGAATACACGTTAGATTGGCAAAAGGATAGCGGTTACCAATGTGATGATAACATTAATCATATAAGGAAGCTTAGGCCAGAAATTGTTCAGTTTGCACTGCCTTTACTTAACAATCTTGAATACCTTGTTAATGCAATGAAGGAAAAAAGTTCTATCATTAGGAACTCTACTATAATGAAGTTTCTCCTCTCAATTGCAAAAAATGATAAACTACATAAAGAGTTAGAAATTTTAAGTAATCTTATCAGGAGTTGTGATTGCATACCTGGTTCTGCCGATTATAAAAAGCTTTGTTCTCAGTTAAATAAGGTAATGACAGATTTTGAACTGCCAAATCTAGAACATAAAATATGCCTTTTAGAACTTCTGAGCAAAAAAATAGACTTTGCTGTTATAAAGGCAGGTCATGTGGCTTTTGTAGAAAAGGATGATAACAGTAGTTATATGGAATCTTATGAAAATATGTGGCTTTCTTATGATATAGTACATGACACAAATTTCAAACAAGTGTTTATAGATAAAGCAATAAATGAGTAGGTAAGCCTTTCAATGAGAAATTTAGGAAAGATATGAGTAAATACATAGAATTATCACAAGAGGGAAAAAGTATTGCAAGTAAGTATTTTGAAAAAAATAAGTTTTCAAGCTTACTGTGAAGAAACTGACAATGCCAATAGAGCTTTAAGCGTTAATCTTATTAACTACAATGGAAGTGAGCTAATTAAGATTAGTGATATTTTACAGCAGGAAAAAGATATTAGCAAACTGGATATCTACTGCAACAAAAACCTTGAAATACGTGCTTATAAAGAAGATAAGAAAAGATACTACAAATTTGAAAAGGGTGCATGTTATCAAATGACAAGTAAGTGGCCTATAAAAGATAAGTCCGGGAGAGTAGTTCTAACTTGTACCATGGTTATGGATGTGAGTAGTGAATGCATAACTGAAATAACTAGATTTAGTGGGATCTAATGGTGAGAATTGTACGTTATTGCTAAAGGAGAATATGGAGTTCATAGAACGAAATAAGGAATTATACATTCAAGGCTCACCTTTACACAAAGCTGTGGAAAATTCTTGGAAATGCAGCATAGTAGAGAAAGATGATACGAATGGGTGGATTGCCTGATGCTGTACTTGGAGGTAATATTGGTGGTAATCTTACCGCTAATAGTAGGGCATCAGAAGTGCACGAAGAACAGCCTAATCTTGGCAAGAACAATGAGAATATGGGTCGTGATACAGGAAATCAGCCCAGATATATAACAGAGGTACATCTGGTATCTAGAACCGGCACGCCGCCAACATATAAAACAACGTTGTACGTAAAGATTGCAGACAACTCACAAATCAAAGAAAATTTATATGAAGATAATATCAAAGAGCTTAGTGAGAACCCAGAATTTATTGAATGTACAATAGGTCTTGAGGTTGTTTTCGAAGGTGATAGGATTGACAGTCATGCTGTCAGTTTCCCAGTTCCTACTATGCCTTCTACCACGTCAGGGAACACATGTCGTTCGCCTGGGTCTTAGCTATGAAATGTATCCTGAGCTAACATAGTTGGAGCTTATGTCAAACTCTCCATCTTATATTGAGGATCAGATGCAACACCATATACTCTGTTTGGTGGGGCAATTTCGTTTTCTATGCCAAAGGTGGTACCTTCGGTTATTGCTGCAAGCACTTTTTCAAGGTTACAGTCTGCTCCAGGGACGCGGTGTTCTAGGCGACATTTATCGCCAGAATTGAGTATTCTTATTGCAGCAGTTCTATTGTTCACGCCCCAACTAACTGTGGTTGGAGTATAAATGTCCGGATATTGGAATCTAAAATACGAATCATCATTTGGGGCAAAAAATAACATGTGTTTTTTCATCATAGCGCATAATCCACCAATACTATGAATCAAGTAATCACTATACTTTTGTTCGCTACGGTAAAATAAGTTGCTGTTGTTTGAATCGACCAAATTAACATGCACGTTTAATGCACTGCCTGCTCTATCTAAGTAAGGTTTTGCTTTGAAAGAAGCTTTCCCACCAAGTTTTTGTGCTGTTTCAGTAATCAGCTCTTTTGCTAACTCAAAGTGCTTGATTAAATTATTAGAATTGGTGTAACAACCACTTTTTATCTCATATTGATGTATGGAACTCTCTTTCTCACAGAAAAATCCAAATGAAGCTATTCTATTTTTAATATTACTAAGAAATAAATGCTCTTTTTCTATTTCTTCAATGTAAAATTCTAGCTCAATGCCAAGTTTAGCTTGATAACTTAAACCATTTAATATGATCATAGACTTGTTTCAGTAAATTTATATTAGGTTAGTTACATTTATATAAGCATCTTACTTTTTTACCAATAAGCTTAATATCTTATTTATACATAATACATTATTATTTTTTAGCACGCTGCTAATCTCTAACGCAAGCGAAGTTTCATTTGTTGAAAGAAAAATGATCAATTTTAGTGATTTTATACCCTTTACAATTCATCAAAAATCACCATAATTTTTAGTGTGTGTTAAGTAGTGTTAGCTTTTTACTTTGTAGCAAGCTATTGATTGTCTTGTATTTTTCTAGTTATTGCTTTTTTCTTGGTGTAATATATGAGCTTGATTAACTCTAAGGTTTCTACTATGTTTTTTGACCAAATTGTTACAGTAACAGATCACAATATTGCTTGGGAAAAAATCCAAAATTGCCTTTATAATCTTTATGGAGAGGCAACATATAACAGCTGGCTAAGTTCACTTAGATTTGTCAGTAGTATCAATGGAGAAGTTTTGTTGTCTGTGCCAACAAGATTTATAAAGGAGTGGATTATGGTTCACTACATGGAAAAAATGCTATCATTATGGCAGAATGAGGATGAAAGTATACGTTCTATTGATATTCAAGTAATCGAGGAAAAGAATCCAAACCCTAACACTATATCAAAAAACAGGGAGGAAAGTAATCATAGTCTTGGTTCACCGCTGGATACGAGATTTACCTTTGATAATTTTGTGGTAGGCAAGCCAAATGAGTTAGCATTTACAGCTGCAAAGCGTGTGGCAGAGTCTATAGATCCAATACCAGGAAGCAATCCTCTATTTCTATATGGTGGAGTG
Source organism: Wolbachia endosymbiont of Mansonella perstans (assembly GCF_020278605.1). NCBI lineage: Bacteria > Pseudomonadati > Pseudomonadota > Alphaproteobacteria > Rickettsiales > Anaplasmataceae > Wolbachia > Wolbachia endosymbiont of Mansonella perstans. Next base: position 8,308 of record NZ_JACZHU010000038.1, read on the forward strand.
GGTCTTGGTAAAACACATCTAATGCATGCTATAGCTTGGCACATAGTCAATTCTCCATCGGTAAAAAGAAAAGTAGCATATTTATCAGCAGAGAAATTTATGTATCAATATATTACAGCACTGCGAAGTAAAGATATTATGTTGTTTAAGGAACAATTTAGGTCAGTAGATGTATTGATGGTAGATGATGTACAATTTATCAGTGGTAAAGATAGCACACAGGAAGAATTTTTTCACACCTTTAATGCGCTAATAGACCAAAATAAACAATTGGTTATATCGGCTGATAGATCTCCTAGCGATCTTGATGGAGTAGAGGAAAGAATAAAATCGCGTCTTGGTTGGGGGTTGGTGGCGGATATTAACGAAACAACTTTCGAATTAAGGCTTGGTATATTGCAGGCCAAAGTGGAACAAATGAGTATGTATGTTCCAGATGATGTTCTGGAGTTTTTAGCGAGGAACATAAAATCTAATATAAGAGAATTGGAAGGAGCATTGAATAAAGTTGCCCATACTTCGTTGATTGGGAGGAGTATGACAGTAGAGTCGGCCAGTGAAACTTTAGCAGATCTTCTTAGATCAAATCATAAGTCAATTACAATAGCAGAAATACAAAGGAAAATAGCTGAGTTTTTTAATATAAAAGTTGCAGATATGCACTCCAATAGAAGGCTTCGCGGTCTTGTAAGACCAAGGCAAATAGCTATGTATTTCGCTAAGAAATTCACACAAAAAAGCCTACCAGATATTGGAAGAAGCTTTGGTGGCAGAGATCATGCTACTGTTATACATGCAGTAAAACAAATAGAAAACTTTATAAAAACCGACTCAAATTTTGCTGATGAAATTAATCAGTTAAGGAAAATGTTTAAGTAGAGGTTAGGTTACACAGGCCTTGTGTTTGCGCTGGGGCTGCAATAGACCACACGCATAGCTTTTAGTAGCGCATTGGATTCAATAAAGACGAAAGAAACTACTTAAAGATTTCTCCAGTTTCCTTATCATAGTATTGAAGC
>NZ_JACZHU010000039.1:0-4895 GCF_020278605.1 Wolbachia endosymbiont of Mansonella perstans
TTCTTAGCAATTTTGCATCTAATTTGTTTGTTTTGCCAAGTTTCTAATATCCTCACTATGATAAGGAAACCGGAGGAATTTTTAAGTAGTTTTTTTCGTTTCTATTGGATGACGTTATAACTTTTTTCCACTTTCGTCTGTTCCCTTTCCGTGTAGTGGGATTGGTATAAGGTCATCATGATTGACTTTACCCTTAAAATTTACTAAAATCTAGTTAACTTGGCATTCATAGGTATAACATGTTAAGCACTAAAGAAAAAGGCACTTACTTTACTAAACTCAAAGCTGGTGGAAGGTTTGCCATTTACGCTTTTGGTATATATCTGGGGGCTACATTTACCATTGGCTGTTTAGGGTTGATAATAGGATCTTCTCTACTGACCTTTCCACTTGCTATGCTCATCTCTAACCCCGTAGTTTGGGTTTTAATGGGAATAGCTTTTGTAGTGGTACACAAAGTAGCCGTTGAGACTTTATATCGCTTAGTTAGGGAACTTAATGGAAAAAGAACGTCAAAGGTGGAAGGGGTTGAGCCACAAGAGTTGCAAGAGCAAGAGAATACTGTAGTAAATCAGAAAGAGCCAGATAAGGATAGTGGTATTGTACCGGGTAGTGAACCTGGCTCAAAAGACAGCAGTAGTAGAAACTCTGCGGATAGTGGCTTAGGTGGTAAAGAGTTTCATGAAAATTTGGATACTCTTGTGCATAAGACAAATAGAGAAAATTATACTTACTGGTTACAACAGCACGATATTGCCCATATTGCAAGAGCTGTATATAACTATTCAGAGAGTTCAGATGGCCATATATTCTTTTGTATTCCTGGTAATCTTGAATCCCTGAATGAAAGGTTGAAAGAATATAAAAATAAAGCAGAACGAGAGAATTCGAAAAGGATATTTACCTCAGTTATTAATTTGGGTAGTAATCATTGGGTAACGCTAGTTGTTGCATACAACTTGGATAATGAACAGTTTAGAGCTTATTATTGTGATTCTTTTAGCACTAATTTATCAAGTCCTGGTAGTAAACGTAGTAGCATAAAACTTGCAAATGAAGTTAAAGGATTGATTTCTCCTCTCACTGAGCAAGCTAGCGAGTTGAATGCACAAGGAAGAAAAGAAATGGATAAAGATGTCCAAAAAACAGCACAAACGTGTCGGGACAAGAAAAATGAACTAGTTAACGTCCCAATAAATACTGATAACATAGTGAGCGCACTGGAGGAAATTTTGAGAATGGGAAGTGGCAACATAAAAAGCTCTAAAACTAAACAGCAAAGCGATGGATGTAACTGTGGCATATTTGCATTAGAAAATGCTCATAAAATTACACAAATGCTCATCGAAGGCAAATCATTTGACGAAATTAACAAAGAGTTATCAAAATATAAATTTAATTTGAATGGGAAAAGAAGAGAATTTGCAGAAGCACTCATGAATGATGAAAAATGGAAGGAAGATTTAAAAAACGGGCTTTTATGTGATTTTTCGCCAGGAATTGCAACATCTTTATCACCCACTTCAAAGATGCAGAATATAGGTCAAGTTTGTAACACTATTGCAATATATAGCACTCTATGCCCCTCCAAATAGGAAATCTAACGATCGATTCTCCGGTAATCTTAGCACCAATGTCCGGAGTGACTGATTGTCCATTTAGAAGTATTGTGAAGAAGCTCGGTGCAAGTTTGTTAGCCTCAGAAATGATAGCAAGCAGAGCTATGATTTTGCAAACTCGCCAGAGTATGCAAAAAGCAAAAGTTGATGAGTTAACTGCTGTGCAGCTCGCTGGGTGCGAGCCAGATGTTATGGCAGAGGCTGCAAAATTAAACGAGGATATGGGGGCTAGAATCATAGATATAAATTTTGGTTGCCCAGTTAAAAAAGTTGTAAACGGTTATGCAGGATCAGCACTAATGCGCGATGAAAAAAAAGCCGCTGAAATAATTGAAGCTGTAGTCAAGTCAGTTAATGTGCCAGTTACGGTGAAAATGCGCACTGGATGGAACGACAAGAACCGCAACGCTCCACGTTTAGCGAAAATCGCAGAGGATCTTGGAGCAAAAATGATTACTGTGCATGGAAGAACAAGGGCACAGCTTTATAACGGTCTAGCAGATTGGAAATTTGTTAGAAATGTTAAAGAGCAAGTAAAAATTCCGGTTGTAGTAAATGGTGACATTAAAAATTTGAATGACATTCAAAATGCGCTCAAAGAATCCGAAGCAGATGGAGTAATGATAGGTCGTGGCGCTTATGGTAAACCCTGGTTGATTAATCAAGCAATGAACTTTCTAAATGGGGGTGAAATTTCTGAGCCAACAGCCTTAGAGAAATTAAGCATCATACTTGAACACTACGACAGTATCCTTGAGTATTACGGAAACGACACGGGAATAAAGATGGCTCGTAAACACATAGGCTGGTATAGTAGCGGAGCTAAAAACTCATCTGAATTTCGTGTGAGAGTAAATAACATGACAGACAGCACGGAAGTAAAAGAAAACATAGTTAGCTTTTTTAGTCAAGGATATTAGACTGTCTAATAATCTGAAAAAAGATATTTCTCTCTGGAGAGACACAAACTGACACTATAGCTAATCAATCAACAGGTTTACAAGAACTAAATTATCACTATTCTATAATTAACCAATAATCAACTTTTGCGTTTATGAATAAAAACTTGTCCACTAAAGTAATTGTTGTCGTTTTAGCTTGTTTATTAATCTTTATGGGAGTTGGCAACCTTCTATCAGATGACAGTAAAAAGGAGGAGGTAGCTAGAGTTGGAAAAGAAGTTATAACACTAGATGAGTATAAATCGCTATATCAAAATTACGGAAAGCAAATTTTTGGATCTAATGTTAGCGAAGAACAAGTGAAAAGACTGAAATACGATTTACTTAATGCACTCATAGAGCAAAAACTATTGTTTAACCTGATGGATGACCTGGGGTTGGTAATTGGAGAAGAGTCTATAAAGGACCACATTAAAAATACTAAATACTTCCAAGACGATAAAGGTGAATTTGACAAAGGAAAATTTCATGAGACGCTAAATGCTCTACATATGACAGAAGGAGAATATGTAGCAAGGCTAGAGAAAATTCTGCCTGTAATGATGTTTTTAACTTCACTGTTTAGAGATAATTATCCAGTAACTTTTGGCGAGAAAATTGATGAGCAGATATACAGAAATCGCCACCAAACCAGGGTAGTTGATATTGTTAAAATAACTAAAGATGCAGTTACAAATGTTCCCAAGCCAGATAATCAAACTTTACTTGACTTATATGAAAAAAATAAATCCCACTTTTATTATCCTGAATATCGAACTGCACAATATATTTCTTTAAACCAAAAATATTTTGAAGATCAAGTTCAGATCTCAGATGAAGAGGTTGATGATATAATAGAACAACAGAAACTTAAGGATCAAAGAGATATATTCAACCTAGTATTTCATTCTAAAGAAGAGGCTGAAGCAGCAAGAAAAGCATTTGAAGAGGGTAAAATGAGCTTTGAGCAAATAGCGGAAGAGTTTGGTAAAACAAAACTTGAGGAAACCAGAATGAATAATATAACCAAGGATTTTCTACCAGAGAGTATGAGAGAAAAGGTATTTGCTCTCAAAGCAGGTGAAGTGAGCGCAGTTTTAGCAAGCAGTTTCGGTTGGCACATAATAAAAGTGGAAAATGTGCATCAAATTTCTGGTGAAAACTTAGCTAATTTAAAAAAGGACGTGAGATCAGTTTTAACCAACCGAAAGTCTTTTGAAAAAGTCAACGATTTCATAAATCAAGCAAATTATAGGATATACAATGCTGCAACGATTGAGGAAATATCCAGTGAATACAATTTACCTATACAAACCATTGGTCCAGTGGATGCAAGTGGAAAGGATCAAAGTGGTAATAGTGTAGAAAGTTCTAATGATTTGATTTCTTTTATCTTTTCTCGAGAAAAAGACCAGAAAAGTTATTTTAAGAGCATTGAAGATGTTGTTGTCAGCGTAAAGATCACCGATATTATCCCGCCTAAGCTACAAAATTTTGAAGAAGGCAAGGCATCAGTAGAAGACCTTTGGCGTGATGGGTTTATAAAAGAGCAAATGTTTAAGATTGGGCAAGAAATTGCAGCTCAACTAAAAGAGAAAACAGATTTGGAGAAAACTCAAGGTGTAGAATTAATTAAAGATCAGCAGATACACCACAATGAAGCAGACCAACAAAATTATCCTTTTTCTTTTATAGAAGAGATTTTTAATATGAAGACAACTGACTTGGTAACAGACCCCTTTCAATATAATGACAAAGTTATAATAGGCGTTCTAAAAGAGATGTATTCATCAAGTGGCAAATTAAACACATTTGATACTGGAAAACGCGTGATGATATCGCTAAAAGAACAATTAATTAGCTATCTAGAATCAAAGTACAAGGTTGAAGTTAACAACGCTATACTTGATAATGTATAACCATAGGGCCTACCCTACCTCGAACGCATGATGTTATTCTAGTTTTAACTACTTGAATGACAAGTAAAGGGAGAATATAATAGAAGAAGTAATGCCATATCACTGCAAAATTTGGCACTAACTGATAATAGTTAGAATAGTTAATGTAAAGGGTTTTCTAAAGACCTTCAACAATCCACTTTGTAAAACTCACAGAACCCATTAAAATATTTTTTTACATTTCATTATATATTCCTCAACATATTATTTTTTAATACTAATAATTATGGCTTTATTGATAGTTGAGTCGCCTGCGAAGGCAAAAACGATAGGCAAGTATCTAAGTAAAGAGTTCAAGGTAGCCGCATCTTTTGGACATGTTAGAGATCTGCCAGTAAAAAACGGTTCTGTTGATCCAGATAATGGTTTTGCCATAA
>NZ_JACZHU010000039.1:4905-9270 GCF_020278605.1 Wolbachia endosymbiont of Mansonella perstans
TTATTGAAAAAGCAGAGAAGTATGTGAAAGAGTTGGCAAAAGAAGCAAGTAAAACATCAGACATATACCTTGCAACAGATCCAGATAGGGAAGGAGAAGCAATAGCTTGGAATGTGGTAGAGGCACTAAAGGAAAGAAAGGCAATCAGTGATAAAAGCCACATTTATAGAGTAGTCTTTAATGAGATAACAAAAAAGGCAGTGCAAGAAGCGATAAAGAATCCAAGCGAAATAAACATGGACTTAGTGCGCGCGCAACAAGCACGCAGAGCTTTAGATTACCTGGTCGGATTTAATTTGTCGCCACTCTTATGGACAAAATTGTCAGGAAGCAAATCTGCAGGGCGGGTGCAATCTGTTGCACTGAAGCTCATATGCGAGCGGGAAGATGAAATCAGTAAATTTATAACACAGGAGTATTGGAGCATAAGGGCAGAAATGCAAAATAGCAAAGACGAGACGTTTCTTGCTGTGCTCAGCCACTATGACAATAAAAAGCTAGAAAAATTTGATATTAAGAATGAAGAGGAAGCAAGGAACTTAGTTGCGGAGATCGAGTCAAGGCAATATGCTGTAAGCACAGTAGAACGCAAGCAAGTCAAGAGAAACCCGCTTCCCCCATTTATTACTTCAAGTCTTCAACAAGATGCAGTGAATAAGCTTTACTTTAATGTAAAAAATGTTATGTGCATAGCGCAAAACCTATATGAAGGTATCGATATTGGTAGTGAAACTGTCGGTTTGATAACTTACATGCGTACAGATGGGTTTTATATTGCGGATGAAGCTATAAACTCAATCAGAGAGTCGATTAAATCATTATATGGTGATAAATATTTACCAAAGTCTCCTCGTCAATATGTAAAAAAGGTTAAAAACGCTCAAGAAGCGCATGAAGCGATTCGTCCAACTGATATAAATAGAACGCCAGATAGTATCAAGGACTATTTAACGCCAGAACAATTTAAATTGTATGATCTGATTTGGGAAAGAACCATTGCAAGTCAGATGGAATCAGCGATCCTCGATCAAGTAATGGTTGAAATTAGTTCTACTGATCAGAAGGTAATTCTACGAACAAGTGGGTCGAACATATTTTTTGATGGGTTCTATAAAGTTTATAGAGATAACGCAGATGATGAAGATGAAGGCATGCTGCCTGTCATGAAAAAAGGTGAAGCGTGCAAATTGATTTCTGTTGATCCAAAACAGCATTTTACTCAACCGCCACCACGTTATGGTGAAGCAAGCATTGTAAAAAAAATGGAGGAGATTGGCATAGGCCGTCCATCAACTTATGCAGCAATTATTTCAGTATTGCAAGACCGTGGGTACGTTACACTGGATAATAAAAGATTTATTCCAAGCAGCCGCGGTAAGATCGTTACCATATTTCTAGAAACCTTTTTTCAGCGTTGTATAGAGTATAATTTCACAGCACAAATGGAAGAAAAGCTTGATTTAATCTCAAATGGACGTGCGGATTGGAAAAAAGAACTAGGCTATTTTTGGGTGCCGTTTTTTAATCTTGTAAACTCTGTTAAGCAAATGACGCATGATGAGATTTTTAGTGGTATCCACAGTTTGGTAGTTGATTGGTTTTGTTCAGAAGAAGGAAAGGAAGAAATAGGCAAAAAATGTCCTAATTGTTCTGATGGCATATTGAAATTGAACTTTGGAAAAGCCGGAGTGTTTCTTGGATGTTCTAACTACCCCACATGCAACCATACAAAAGAAATTACAGGCAGTAATGACAACTCGGAATACCCAAAAAGTTTGGGTATAGACGATGTGACAGGGCATGAGGTGATGATCAAAAAAGGCCCTTTTGGACTTTATCTGGAGTTCAACAACAAGTTGCAAAAGAAAAAAACGGTTTCCGTACCAAAAGATATGAATGTTAATGATATTGATCTGAATACCGCTACTCAGTTACTTTCCTTGCCGAAAGTGATCGGAAAACACCCAGAAACCGGGAAGGAAGTAAAAATAGGCCTTGGAAGATTTGGGTATTATATTTTCTATGATGGTAGATACTTTTCTCTTAAGAAAAGCTCCAAGGAGATATTGGACACGCAATTAGATGAAGCTGTGCAAATTATTGCAAAAAGCCCACGTAAAAAGCTAAAATCCCTCGGTTTTAATGACAAGGGAAAAGAAGTTTTCATCTGCAACGGTAAATATGGATTTTATATAAAATTCGGTAAAACAAATGTCGCCCTGGGCAAAAATGCAGATATTGAGAGTATAGACCTGAAAAAAGCTTTAGAATTAATTAAGAATAAAAAATAAATGCTTAAAAGGTATCTTGCAACTCTTCTGTAAATGCGATATGTTGAGCTTTATAAAAACACTTGTCAATTGTTAGTGTATATTAAGGTAAAATTATGTCTAATGGTATTAGAGGTTATGATTTATATAAAATTTTAAAGGAGTATCGTAATAATGAAGTTGGACCAATAGGCTACGAGCGTCTAATAGGCAAGCATGCAGACATTAATGCCAAAGACAATATGGAAAGAACTGCTTTACATTATGCTGCTTATTTCAACGATACTGATATGGTTGAACTTCTTCTCAAAGCAGAAGCTAAAACTAATATAAAAGACAATAATGGTAAAAAACCTCTTTCTTTCGCTGAGAATAAGGAAATAATTGATTTATTGAGAGGCCCACCAGCTAGATGCCTTTCCAATGTTATGGTCAGCTGTCTTTTAGCCTTTCTTCCCGCTTTTTGTGAAGGATGATCTTTATTATATAATCAACATAAAGAACCATAATAAGATTGCTTCCACTGCTGCCATGAGAAAATTACTTATCCTTGCTAACTCTTTGGTCAGAGATGATAGCTTAGAAATATAGTCCAAGACTGCTTCTATATGGTAACAGCCTAGTTGTGAATAAATACGCCTATACAAAATTTTAAGTACCTATTTACGGCTACATCAATTTTTCTATTGACTTTAACACAACTACTGAATAGCTACAATGTAGCTGTGGACTGTGTAAATACATAGCTACATTAGCTCTGCTATGAATTAGCTTAAATAAAACAGACATATTTCTAGGCTATCATCTCTGACCAAAGAGTTAGCAAGGATAAGTAATTTTCTCATGGCAGCAGTGGAAGCAATCTTATATGGTTCTTTATGTTGATTATATAATCTAGTAAAGAAAGGTTTGATGTAAGAATTATTTTTGTGCATTGAGAATATACATATATAAAACCATCCTAACTTGTGATCTACTGCCCTGAATACATCTCTTTCCTTTACTGAAACCACTGTCTCGATTAAAAGGTGCCGAGTCCTGCAAGGCTAGGTATTTGCTTTCCTTGAAGGGTTCCAAGTTCGGGCAAATAGCAAATCAAAGTAATGGCTGTGATTTTACTTACACCTGGTATGCTAGTTATTGATATATATTTTCTTTTAAGCTCTTGGTTTTGATCGATAAATGTAATCATCTCATTCTCTAAAGCCTTAATTTGATTACGTAAAATTACAAGAAGCTCCTGTATCTGCTTGATTATGTATATATCAGTTACCTATTGAATTTGGGTTTTTTGTATTTTTGCTATTTCTACAAATTGGTTTCTAAGAGATAATTTTTGTTTCAAGCAATCAATATTACCAACTGTTAAAGGAGTAACACGCACATCTGCGTTATTGATATAACGTGAAATGATACTGCAGTCTATTTTATCAGTTTTTGTAGTAATACCAAGGCTTTTAGCATAGTCTCTCACCCACCTTGGTTGAATGACGTAACACCTCAAAACCATTGCTTAGTAAAGTATAAGCACATAATTTTTCGTATTCACCAGTTGCCTCAAGACTAACTTTGGTTACATTGTGTAACTGTAAAAAGCCCAGTATCTCATCAATGGATTGTATATTGTTTTCAAATATTTTATAATGCTCAAGTGAGTGAATGTGCATATCTAATTTAGTTTTGCTAACATCGATGCCAGCAATGATATTTGATGAATTCATAATTCCTCCATAAATAACATGTAATGCTGCATTTTCCAGTCTTATATATGAGCCTAAAAGCTCAATCAGTTGTTCGGAACTTTCAGTAAACTAGAGAAGAGAACCTTGTTGAACAACGATTCTTATAATCAAGGGGCGTGAAGGTTCCTATTCCCTGTGTGTCTTTAATATCACTATTTTGATATTTATAGAGACTTGTTCTTAACATATAAGGAGAGTGGTAAATATTAAAGCAAAAGTGATGTCATACAAGTAGTTACACGCAGCTATACGAACATTGTAGTTTAAGCCTATCTCGAGGATATCATCCAAGTAGCTGACACTGGGATCCATGATGCTGCTTTATCAATAAATATTTTAGAAATTTGCCAAAT